>JAICLP010000207.1 GCA_025925475.1 Burkholderiales bacterium
CAGCAACGCCATCAGCGGATCGACCGGCGCGAGCGGGTACAGGTCGACGACCAGCCGATGACCGTATTCGGCATCCGGCTTGAGTGCGAAGACTTGCGGCCGCACCTCGGTCTTGAGGTCGAGCACGACGCGAAGGAAGCCGTCGGATGGCTGGCCGATCCTGATCGCCGCAATGTACGGATCGGAGCGCTGCACGTGCGACGGCAACTCGTCGAGCTCGCGCGACGGAACGATCCGGGCGAGGTCGAGCACGACGCGATCGGGATCGCGCAGCACGACGAGCTGATGCTCGATCGGCGACGACGATTCGAAGATGACGCGCGTGTACTCCTGCGCGGGCCACAGCCGCGCCGATGCGATCCGCGATGCGTCGGCCCACGCAGCGGGCAGCGCCCATTGCGCGGCGGGAAGCAGCAGCCAGCGAAACGCGCGCCGGCGCTCGATCGAAACGCTCAGCCGGTCGCGCTTGCTGCGAGCGCGCTCAGGCATTGCTCGCCTGCAACGGTGAACGCCTCGGCAACGAGGTCGCGGCCGCCGTCGGTCGCGTACGACAGCGATAATGCAAGGTCAGGAACGGGCAGCAGATCGCCAACGCGTTCCGGCCATTCGACGATGCAGACTGCATCATCGCGAAAATAGTCGGACATTCCGGCCGAATCCCATTCATTCGGAGTCACGAACCGATAAAAATCAAAGTGATAAAAGTATAAGCTCGAAAGAGGATAATGTTCAACCAGTGCGTAGGTCGGGCTCTTGACCGGCCCCGAAACGCCGCGGGCGCGCAACAGCCCGCGCACGAGCGTCGTCTTGCCGCTGCCGAGTTCGCCATGCAGCGTCACGACGCAGCCGCCGCGCAGGCACGGTGCGAGGCTCGCGCCGGCATGAGCGGTCGCGTCGGGATCGGGCAGATGCAGCGTCAGTGCTGACACACGAATACGACTATGCGTCGCTGGCGACGCAAATCGGCGACTGGGGGCGCGCGCTCGGCTTCGATGCGGTCGGCGTGTCGGATGCCGATCTTGCGGCCGAGGAAGTGCAGCTGATGAACTGGCTCGCGCTCGGGCGCCATGGCGAAATGGATTATATGGCGCGACACGGCGCGCGCCGCGCGCGCCCGGCCGACCTCGTGCCCGGCACGCTGCGCGTGATCACCGCGCGGCTCAACTATTGGCCCGAGCATGCAGAACGCGCGCACGACGTGCTGGCGGATCCCCGACGCGGCTACGTCGCGCGCTACGCGCTGGGCCGTGACTATCACAAAGTGCTGCGGGGAAGGCTCGCAAAGCTCGCGCGCCGCGTCGAGGACGCGGTCGGACCGTTCGGCCATCGCGTCTTCACCGATAGCGCGCCGGTGCTGGAAGTCGCGCTCGCGGCGAAGTCGGGACTCGGCTGGCGCGGCAAGCACACGCTGCTGCTGTCGCGCGAGGCCGGCTCGTACTTCTTCCTGGGCGAGATCTATACGAACCTGCCGCTGCCGGTCACGCCCGCCGTGACGGCGCATTGCGGCACGTGCAGCGCGTGCATCGCCGCGTGCCCGACGGGCGCGATCGTCGCGCCGTACGAGGTCGACGCAAGGCGTTGCATTTCGTACCTGACGATCGAGTTGAAAGGCAGCATTCCCGAGGCGCTGCGGCCGCTGATCGGCAATCGCGTCTATGGCTGCGACGACTGCCAGCTCGCGTGTCCGTGGAATCGCCATGCGGTCCCGACGACGACGGCGGATTTCGACGCCGTTCGCAACGGCCTCGATGGCGCGGCGCTGACGACCCTTTTCGGGTGGACGGAGGACGAGTTCCTCCGCAACACCGAAGGCAGCGCGATAAGGCGCATCGGCTACGAACGCTGGTCGCGCAACGTCGCGGTCGCGCTCGGCAATGCGCCGCACGACGCGGCGATCATCGCGGCACTCGAAGCGCGCGCGGACGATCAGTCCCCACTCGTGCGCGAGCACGTCGCGTGGGCGCTCGCGCGCCACCGCGAAAAAGTGGGGTCAGAGACGACTTGTTCGGAAGGCGACCGGAAAAGCCGTCTCTGACCCCATTTCGGTGCGGCGGCGGAGGCGGCCGCCGCGCCGAAAGACGCTACTTCTTCATCGCGTCGTGGGCCATCCCGTCCTTGGCCATGCCATCCTTGCCCATCCCGTCCTTGCTCATGCCGTCCTTCTTCATCGTGCCCGGCATGCAGTCCTTGTCGGCCGCTCCCTTCTTCATCGTGTCCTTCCCCGCCATCGCGGCGTGGCCCATCGAGTCCTTCTTCATCCCCTCGTTAGCCATCGCCTCCTTCCCCATCGCGCCCTGATCCGCGCAGTCGGCGCTCATCGCGCCCTTTTTCATCGCGTGGGCGTCCTTGCTCATCGTGTCCTTCTTCATGTCGTCCATCGCGGCGGCCGTCCCGAACTGCAGGATCAGTCCGGCACAAAGAATGGCTGCAGCGAACGTGCTCGTACGGCGCATGGTCTTGCTCCCTGGCGGTTGAAAGGTATCGTGGCTGCGCAGCGACAACTGACGCGGCGCGCAGTACGAGTCGTAGTTCGTCGGATGCCGGTGCGCGGTTACAGCGCGCGGCGCAAAATCCGCCTGGACCAGCGAGTCCCTGCCTTGCCCATCGATTCCGCTGTAACCCGACGACGCGATGCTGCGAACTTCGACCGGAACACGGCTTCATGCGAGCGAAGCGCGGCTGCGAGCGCTGATGCTGGATGCGCAAGCGGGCGACGCCGCCGCGTATCGCGCGTTCCTGCGCGAGCTCGCCGCGCATCTTCGGCGCTTCATCGGCAAGCGGCTGCAGGGCCGGCCGCACGAAGCCGAGGACCTCGTCCAGGAGTGCCTGATCGCCGTGCACGAGAAGCGCCATACGTACGACACCGTGCAGCCACTGACGCCGTGGATCCATGCCATCGCGCGCTACAAGCTCGCCGACCATCTTCGTCGCGGCCGGCGCGCCGAGGTCGCGAGCGACGACATCGACGATGCGCCTGATGCGCGCGCGAACGCGGCGCGCGACGCCTTCGACGCACGGCGCGACCTGGCGAAGCTTCTCGCGCGCCTGCCCGAGCGGCAGCGGCTGCCGATCGTGCACGTGAAGATCGAAGGCCTGTCGGTCGCCGAGACCGCGACCGTCACCGGCATGTCGATGTCGGCAGTCAAGGTCGGCATCCATCGCGGGCTGAAGGCGCTCGCCGCCATCGCCGGCAAACGCGAATGACGACCGACGAGCTGATCGAGCGGCTCGCGCTATGCGGCGGCGCGATCGACGCGCATCATGTCGTCCGGCGATACATCGGCGCGCTTGGCATAGGAACCGCGCTCGCCGTGCTTGCGATGGCGTCGACGCTCGGACCGCGGCACGATTTCCCGCAGGCGATCACGCTGCCGATGTTCTGGGTGAAGCTCGCGTTCGTCGCCTCGCTTGCGGTCCTCGGTGTCGCCGTCGCGTTTCGCGTCGCAATGCCGGCGCGCCGGTTGTCGACGATCGCGTGGGCGATCGCAGCGGTGACCGGCTCGATGTGGATCGTCGCGGCAGTCGCGCTCGTCCAAGCCGCGCCCGACGCACGAATGCCGCTGCTGCTCGGCGCGACGTGGACGTCCTGTCCGTGGCTGATCGCCGGACTGTCGATCCCCGTGTTTGTTGCGGTCGCATGGGCGATGCGACGGATGGCGCCGACCCGGCTGCGCGTCGCCGGCGCGGCGGCAGGCTTCGCGTCAGGCGCGACGGCGGCGCTCGTCTACGCGATCCATTGTCCCGAGCTTGGCGCGCCGTTCCTCGGCACGTGGTACGTGCTCGGCATGCTGATTCCGACCGCGATCGGCGCGTTGCTCGGCGAACGGCTCTTCCGCTGGTAGGTCGCTATCCCGCGCTGCGATCCCGGTATTCAGCCGAGAACCGTCGACACCGACTTCAAGTCGTCGTGGCTCCTTCAGACGACGACCACCTGCGCAGCATGGCGATGACCCTCGCCTTGTCGTAGCCCTTGCCCGACTCGAGCTCGCTCGTATCCTGCGAATGCACGAGGCGGCCATTCGCGTCGAGCACGAACAGATGCGGATAGCCTTCGATCGCGGGCCAGCGCGAAAGGAGCGCGCGATTGCGATTCTCCTTCGAGTAGTTCACCTTGACCCAGACATATTTCGCATCGATCAGCGCGCGCACGTCGGCGTTGCTCGCGATGAAGCGGTCGAGGATGTGGCACCACGAGCACCATTCGCCGCCGACATCGACGATGACGCGCTTGCCCTGCGCACTCGCGATCCCCACCGCGTGCGCCACATCGGCGGCCGCGTCGCGCGCCGGATCGAAGCGCGTCGGCAGATCGGCCGCACGAACGGTCGTCGCGCAGAGGAGAAGTGCTGCGGCCAGGATGAGGATCGAGGATCTGGCAGTCATTATCGGACCAGTTGATTCATCGTCACGATCGGCAGCATCACCGCGAGCACGAGCACCAGCACGATCGCGCCCATCGCGACGATCAGCGTCGGCTGGATCAGCGCGGCGATCCATGCGAGCCGCCGCTCGGCATCGCGCTCGAGCTCGCGCGCGGCGCGCTCGAGCATCGGCGCCAGCGCCCCGCTCTGCTCGCCGTTCGCGATCAGGTGAATGAGGACCGGCGGGAACGCATTCTGTTCCTTGAGCGCACGCGACAACGATACGCCCTCGCGCACGAGCGACGCGGCGGCACGCGCCGCGCGGGCGAGCGGGATCATGCGCACGACGTCGGACGCTGCATCGAGCGAGCGCAGCAGCGGTGCGCCGCTGCCGACGAGGATCGCGAGCGTGCTCGCGTAGCGTGCGGTGTCGAGGCTCGATGCGAGGCGACCAACGCCGGGCACGCGCAGAAGCGCCGCGTGAATGCGTGCGCGCGTATGCTCGCGCCGTAGCGCCGCGACCAGCGCGGCGACAGCGCCGATCGCCACGGCGAGCCACAACACGCCGGTCGCGCGAAAGAATCCGCTGACCGCGATCAGGCCCTGCGTCAGCAGCGGCAGCGTCTGGCGGCTTTGCTGATAGACCGAGACGACCTGCGGCACGACGTAGGTGACGAGCACCGCGATCACGCCGATCGCGATGATGGTGACGAGCGCGGGATAGATCAGCGCGACGACGAACTTCTGCCGCAATGCAAGCCGCGCATCGAGATAATCGGCGAGCCGTGCGAGCACCTCCGGCAGCCTTCCGGTCTCGGTGCCCGCGCCGATCAGTCCGCGATAAAGCGGCGAGAATGTGCGCGGATAGCGGCTCATCGCCGCAGGCAGCGACTCGCCCGACTGCACGTGCGCATGCAACGATTGCGCGAGCTTCGCCACCGCCGCGTCGTCGGCCTGCTCGGCCACTGCCAGGAGCGACTGATCGAGCGGCATGCCGGATTGCACGAGCGTTGCGAGCTGCTGCGTCAGGAGCGAGAGCGCCGCCGCGGGCAAGCGGGCGCGTGAGAGGTGGGCTGCGCGTTCCGGCGCCGCCTCGACCGACGTCGGCGTGAGCCCGTCGGCCCGAAGCCGATCGAGCACGTTGCGCACGCTGTCCGCGTCGAGCAGGCCGTGGCGCAGGCGGCCCTGCGTGTCGACCGCCTCGTAGCGAAAGGCACTCACTGCCCGGTGACGCCTGCAAATCGCTCGTGAGCACCGCCGGGCCGCCCCAAGGTGCGAACTGCGCCCCCTGGGGGGCAGCGTAGCGGCGTCAGCCGCAAGCGTGGGGGGATCATGTCACGCGCGTGAGTTCGGCGAGCGACGTGCGGCCGTCGGCGACCCAGCGTGCGCCATCGGCGCGCAGTTGTCGCATGCCGGCACGAAGCGCCGCGTCGCGCAGCGCGAGCTCGCCGGCGCGGTCATGAATGAGCCTGCGCAGCGCGTCGTCGATGCGAAGCAGCTCGTAGACGCCGGTGCGTCCCGCGTAACCGCTCTGGTTGCACGCGTCGCAAC
>JAICLP010000061.1 GCA_025925475.1 Burkholderiales bacterium
ACAAACTGCTCTTGGCCATTTACAGCGTTGCCAAGCATCGCCGCGCGTTCGTCCCGCAACTCGGCACACCAAGGCCCGCGCAATGAAAAAACCGCTTGACAGAGATCACGGTATCTCATCGCTAGTGCAGTCCCTCGGACAGCGACAATCCTCCGGTCGGCTCGGCCGGCGCCCGTTCGCGGATCAGATCGACGAGATGCAGCAACTCGGCGATGACGATCAGGATCGACGAGATCGGGATCACCGACTGCACGACGCTCATCGGAATCTCGGGCACGCTGACGAGCGCGTCCGTGGCCAGGATCGGCATGATTTCGATGCCGACGCCGCCGAGCAGCACGAAAAAGCCGATGACGAACAGTTGCGCGACGATGTTCAGGATGCGCCGCGTCGGCCACGGCATCGCCTGCACGAGTTCCGGGCAGCCGATGTGCGCGCGCTTGAGCGAGCCGAGCGCCGCGCCGTAGAACGTGAGCCATGCGAGGAGCACCGACGCGATCTCGTCGTACCAGATGAGCGATGCTCCGATCGCGCGGAAGACGACGCCGAGCGTCACCTCGACGAACAGCACGATCATGAGCGCCGAGACCAGCACCTCGAGGAAGCGGCCGTAGACGTGCCGGATGTGATCCCCCCACGCTTGCGGCTTCGCCGCTGCGCTGCCCCCCGAGGGGGCGGAATTCGCGCCTCGGGGCGGCCCTTCGGCGCGAACATGATCCCCCCACGCTTGCGGCTTCGCCGCTGCGCTGCCCCCCGAGGGGGCGGAATTCGCGCCTCGGGGCGGCCCTTCGGCGCTCATGTTCTCTCCGTCCGCGCGATCACTTGTTACGCAGCGAATTGGCGGTGTCGATCGCCTGCGCGGCACCGGGCACCGCCTTCGCGAACTCCTCGTAGATCGGCTTGCTCGCGGCGACGAACGCGTCCTTGTCGACGTCGTTCACCTGCATGCCGGCCTGCTTCAGCTTGCCGAGCAGCGCCTGCTCGTCGTGCGCGGCCGTCTCGTAGACGAACGCCTGCGTTTCCCTGGCGGTGTCCTCGAGAATCTTGCGCACGTCCGCGGGCAGGCTCTTCCAGCGATTGGTCCCCACCGTCAGGTACGCCGGCGTATAGACGTGGTCCGACAGCGAGAGGTACTTCTGCACCTCCTCGAGCTTGGCCGAATAGATCTGCGTGAGCGGATTCTCCTCGCCGTCCATCACGCCGGTCTGCAGCGCGGTGAAAAGCTCGGAGAACTTCATCGGGCTGGGGTTCGCGCCGTACGTCTGGAACATCTTCACGCGCCACTTGCCCTCGGGCACGCGCAGCTTGATGCCGGCCAGGTCGCCGGGTACCTTGATCGGCCGCTTGTTGTTCGTGATCTGCCGAAAGCCGTTCTCCCACAGCGCCAGCACGGTGAGCCCCTTCTTCTCGATCGCGGGCTCGATCGTCGGCCAGAAGATCGCCTTCTCGATCCGCTTCATGTGCTCGCGATCCTTGACGATGTACGGCATCTCGAACAGGCCCGCGATGTCGACCTCCGAGCTCATCACCGTCGACGGCAGCGCCATGTCGAGCGTGCCGAGCTTGAGCTTCTGGATCATTTCCTTGTCGCCGCCGAGCTGGCTCGAGCCATAGACGATCACCTTCGCCTTGCCGGCGAGCTTGGCGTTCGCGCGCTTCGCGAATTCGTCGGCGCTTTTCTGGAACAGCGAGCCCGGCTCGCCGACGTGGCCGAGCTTGATCTCGGTCTGCGCGAATGCCGCGGGTGCAGCGAGTGCGACGCTGGCGGCGGCGGCAACCACGAGGGCGGTGCGGCGGGTGACGCGAAGCGCGTCGAGGACGACTTGTTTCATCGTGTTGCTCCTCCGAAAAAGCGATGGCGTTACGAATGGCGCCTTCGTCGGCGCGAATCGTCTTTCGCCGCAACCGGTTGCAGTCGTCGATTCATGCACATCGACGGCGACGATCGAGCGTGGAATCGGCCGGGCACCTCATGGCGAACCGGCAAAAGACGAAGCGCTTCGCGGCTTTGGCCGACGATGTTACACAATCCCCGCGCAGCGTCACAAGCGAGATTCGTCGCCGCTCCTTCTATAATCGTCGCAGCATAACGATGCCACCGCGTGCGCGTGTAACCGCCGCGCCCACCAAGCCGGCCCATCGACTGCGACGAACAGCGTGAATTCGCCCGACGTACAACCGCTCGTGTTCCATCGGCTGCGCGGCGACTCGGCGTTCTGGCGCCTGCGTGGCGCGATCAAGGGGACGCTTCTGACCGACGTCGCGGCGCGCGGCCGATATGCGACCGATGCGTCGATCTACCAGGTGATGCCGCTCGCCGTGCTGGTGCCGCACGACGACGAGGACGTGCGGACGGCGATGCAGGTCTGCGCCGAGGCCGGGATGCCGATGTTGCCCCGCGGTGCCGGCAGCTCGCAGTGCGGGCAGACGGTCGGCTGCGCACTCGTGATCGACCACAGCAAGCACCTCGATCGCATCGTCGCGTTCGACGCCGAAGCAAGCACCGTCACCGTCGAGCCCGGCATCGTGCTCGATGCGCTGAACGCCTGGCTGCGCCCGAAGGGCCTCTGGTTTCCGGTCGACGTCAGCACGTCGGCGCAGGCGACGCTCGGCGGGATGGCCGGCAACAATTCGTGCGGCTCGCGCTCGCTCCACTACGGCAATATGGTGCACAACGTCGCCGCGATCGATGCGCGGCTTGCCGACGGCACCGAGGTGCGTTTCGGCCCCGGGGACGAAATGCGGGAGGCCTCGGCACGCGTGCACGCGCTGCTCGGCGGCCTGCGCGAGATCGCGCTTCACGAGCGCGACGAGATCGAGCGCGTGGTTCCGAAGGTGCTGCGACGCGTCGGCGGCTACAACGTCGACATCTTCAATCCGCAGAGCGTGCGGCCGTATACGCGCGACGGCGACGTGAACTTCGCACATCTCCTCGTCGGCAGCGAAGGCACGCTCGCGTGGACGCGAACGCTGACCCTTGCCTGCGCGCCGCTGCCGCAGCATCGCGCGCTCGGCGTCGTCAATTTCGCGTCGCTGCACGACGCGATGGCCGCGACGCGGCATCTGGTGACGCTGTCGCCGTCCGCCGTCGAGCTCGTCGACCGCACGATGATCGACCTCGCGAAAGACAATCCGGCGTTCCGGCCGGTGATCGAAGCCGCATTGATCGGCGAGCCGCAGGCGATCCTGCTCGTCGAATTCATCGGCGACAACGCGGAAGGCGTCGCCCGCAGGCTCGACGATCTCGAAACGCTGCTCGGCGACATCGGACTTCCGGGCGCGCTCGTCAAGATGCCCGATGCGCGCGCGCAGAAGGCGTTGTGGGACGTGCGCAAGGCCGGCCTCAACATCATGATGAGCCTGCGCGGCGACGGCAAGCCGGTGTCGTTCATCGAGGATTGCGCGGTACCGCTTCCGCATCTCGCCGACTACGTCGACCGGCTCACCGAGATCTTCGCGCGCCACGGCACGCGCGGCACCTGGTACGCGCACGCATCGGTCGGCACGCTGCACGTGCGCCCGATCCTCGACATGCGGCGCGACGGTGCCGAGAAGATGCGCGCGATCGCCGAGGAGACGGCGGCGATCGTTCGCGAATACAAGGGCGCGTTCTCCGGCGAGCACGGCGACGGCCTCGTGCGCAGCGAATGGGTCGGCTGGCAGTTCGGGCCGCGGCTTTCGAAGGCGTTCGAAGAAATCAAGCATCTGTTCGATCCGTCGCACCTGATGAATCCCGGCAAGATCGTTCGCGCGACGCGAATGGACGATGCGACGCTGTTCCGGTTTCCGCCGACCTACCGGACGATGGCGCTCGACACCGGGCTCGACTGGTCGGCGTGGAACGTGCAGAACGATCCGGCGACCGGCGCGCTGACGGCGGCCGGCACGGGCGGCGACCCCGCGCAGGGCTACGCGAAAGCGGTCGAGATGTGCAACAACAACGGCCACTGCCGCAAGTTCGACGCTGGAACGATGTGCCCGAGCTACCGCGCAACGCGCGACGAGATCCACCTGACGCGCGGCCGCGCGAACACGCTGCGCCTCGCGCTTGCAGGGCAACTCGGCGACGCATTCGCATCGAACGCGGTGCGCGACGCGCTCGACCTCTGCGTGAGCTGCAAGGGCTGCCGCCGCGAATGCCCGACCGGCGTCGACATGGCCCGGATGAAGATCGAATTCCAGTACCAGTGGCGGCGCCGGCACGGCCTGCCGCTGCGCGATCGGCTCATCGCCTGGCTGCCGCGCTGGGCACCGTCGTCGCTCGCGCCGCTTCTCAACCTGCGCAACGCCTTTCCCGGGCTCGCGCATCTGCTGGAGCCGCCGACCGGCATCGCGGCCCGGCGCTCGTTGCCGCGGTTTCGCTACAACACGTTCTTCCGGGGCTATCGCGGCGGCACGTCGCACGATATCGCGCCGGTCGACGTCGTGCTCCTCGTCGACAGCTTCACGAACGCGTTCGAGCCCGAGAACGCGCACGCGGCGCTGCGCGTGCTGCGGGCAGCAGGCTACGGCGTCGAAGTGGCGCTGCCATCGCCACGCGAGGGCAACGATGCGCGGCCGCTTTGCTGCGGACGCACTTTTCTCGTCTACGGGATGATCGACGAGGCGCGCGCCGAAGCGCGGCGGATGGTCGATGCCCTCGCGCCTTACGTCGCCGCCGGTGCAGCGATCGTCGGACTCGAGCCGTCGTGCCTGTTCACGCTGCGCGACGAATTCCTCGCGCTCGGTCTTGGCGACGCGGCCGAGCGGGTCGCCGAGCGCGCATTTCTGATCGAGGAGTTCCTCGTGCGCGAACGCGAGGCGGGCAAGGCGGACCTCCCGCTCGCGGCGCTGCCGCAGAAGCACGCCCTCGTGCACGGGCACTGTCATCAGAAGGCGTTCGGTGCCGCGGGCGCGACCATGGAGGCGTTGCGCTGGATTCCCCAGCTCGAAGTCGAGCCGATCGAGTCGAGCTGCTGCGGCATGGCCGGCGCGTTCGGTTATGCGGCGAACCATTACGATGTATCGATGCGCATGGGCGAGCTTTCGCTGCTGCCTGCGGTGCGAAGCGCGAGCTCCGATACGCTGCTCGTTGCCGACGGCACCAGCTGCCGCCACCAAATTGCCGACGGCACGCGCGCGAGCGGCCGGCGCGAGGCCGTGCATGCGATCCGCGTGCTCGCCAACGCCGTCGATCAGGCCGGCGCACCCGCGCGAAGGCGACGCAGGCGCGACCGGGTGCGCGACGGAATCGGCGTGCCGGCGCGCGAAACAGGCTGAAGCGCGTGGCGAATCCGGACTACGACGCGGTATCGCGCGGCACGCTCGCGCATTACGACAGCCAGGCGCAGGCGTTCCTCGAAGCCACGCGCGACCACGACGTTTCGCAGAACATCGACGCCCTGCTGTCGCGGATCGAGCGCCCGCTGCCATTCACGATCCTCGACTTCGGTTGCGGTCCCGGCCGCGACCTCCGCGCGTTCGCCGCGCGGGGTCACATTGCGATCGGCCTCGACGGCGCATCCAACTTCGTCGCCATGGCACGAGAAGCAAGCGGCTGCGAGGTCTGGCAGCAGGACTTCCTGAAGCTCGCGCTTCCCGATGCGTACTTCGACGGAATCTTTGCGAACGCATCGCTGTTTCACGTCCCTTCCGCGGCATTGCCGCGCGTGCTCGGCGAACTGCATCGCGCGCTGAAGCCGCGCGGCATCCTCCTCGCATCCAATCCACACGGAAACGACGAGGAAGGCTGGAACCGCGGCCGCTACGGCGCGTATCACGACTTCGCGACCTGGTCGCGCTACGTGACGGCCGCCGGCTTCACGCTGCTCGATCACTACTATCGGCCGGCCGGCTTGCCGCGCGAGCAGCAGCCCTGGCTCGCGACCGTCTGGCGCAAGCAATGACGCGAGGGCGCTCGATCGTCAGCGCGTCGGCAGCACCGACTGGACCAATGCGTCGCAGCGCCCCGGCGAGGACGGGCACGTGATCGTGCCGTTCGACGGCTGGAAATTACGCACGCTGTAGTAGTAGACGCCGCCTGCCGCGAGCAACGGAAAGCCGGGGCGCGGAGCGGTCACGAACTGGATCGTGTTCGAGAAACCCGACTGGCGCGCGAACGGCCCACTCGTTCCGCTCGGGTCCGTCGGCCGGAAGTCGCACGGCGTCGCGGAGATCGTCACTTCGCGCTGCGTCGACGGCCCCGAGAATTCGGCGGACGACATGCTGCCGACGCTCGCCGCCGACATCGTCGGCGGGACCATGAAACTCACCGTCCACGCGCCGTTCCACGCGAATGCGGGCGGCGCCGGCATGAGGACGCTTTCGATGCGCACGCTCTGCGCGCCGACGTCGCTGTAGAGATAACTCGGGAACGCACCGCACAGGCCCGGCGGCGAAGGCGCGCTCGCAGCCCAACCGAGTGTCAGCTTCACCGGCGCGCTGCTGCCCTCGGCGCTTCGCGCGATCACCGAATAGGTGTGCGGGCCGGCCGTCGTTTCGCGGACGACGCACGTGCGCGTCGTGCTCGAGCAGCCGTTCCAGCTGTAGCTGCCGATCGCGGCGTTGCAGCTGACCTCCATCGCCACGTACGTGTTGACCGTCGGCGGGTTGGTCTGCGACGTCCGCGCGATCGTGCACTGCGGCGCCGAGGACGACGGCGATTGCCACGAGACATCGACACTTGCGGGCGCGCTTGCACCCGCGGCGTTGCGTGCCACGACCGTGTAGGTGACCTGCCCGATCGATGCGGACGTCGCGGTGCACTGCGCGGTGGCGCTCGCGCAGTTCGTCCACGTGTACGCCACGGGCGCGTTCGTGCACGATGCGGTCAGCGTGATAGCGCTGCCGGTGTCGGGCGCTGCGTTCGACGCGGACGCGACGCAGGTCGGGACCAGGGCCGGTTGCGACGACCCGGACGGCGAGCACATCGCCACCGGCATTGGCGCCGGCCCGTAGCCTTCCGCGATGTAGCCCTTCGCGAGCATCGCCCGCAGCGTTGCCGGATCGGTCGTGAAGCGGTGGTTCGAATCGGCGCGGCCGTTCCACGCGCGATACACCGGCACGCTGCCCGAGGGGCATTGTCCGGTCACGGTATCAGGCAGGTAGATGCCGAATGCGTTGTCGGTCTCCTCGATCCACGCACCGGGAAAACGCTGCAGCACCGCCGCGCATTCGGCCGGCGACGCCGAATAGAAATGCGAATCGAGGCCGGCCGCGGGCAGGCCGTAGAAGCGGCACACCGGCGAGGCGCCGGCCATCGGCGTTGCCGGGTCGAAGACGGTGAAATGCTGGCCCGTGCGCTGCCACCCGGTCAATGCGCCCGCATCGAGCTTGGCGATTTCGTCGGCGAACGCGGTGACGAAATAGTGATCGAGCGTCGCGTTGTAGTACTCGATCGCCTCGAGCGTCGCGCCGCGCGCGCTTGCGGCCGCGCAAAGCAGGATCGTCATCAGGCACTTCGCTGCGAATCGGATCATCCGGAAACCTCGTGGCTCGGTCGGGCGCGGGACGGTAGCCAACGGACCGGCAGGCCGTGCCGCGAGTTCCGCGACCCGCGATCGCACGTCTTGCGTCGCCTGTGCATGCTATGCTGATTTTGCGACGTGCGGCAGCTTTTCACCCGTCGCGGCATGTCGCGTCGAACAATGCGAGGAGGATGAATTGGACAAGCCGCTGCAGCGCTGCTTACTCGTTCTGGGTTGCGCGATCGCATTTGCGCAGGCCGCGCCGGCGCAAACGCTGCGCATCGGCCTCGCCGAGGATCCCGACGTCCTCGACCCGACGCTCGCGCGCACGTTCGTCGGCCGCATCGTCTTCTCGGCGCTCTGCGACAAGCTTTTCGACATCGACGAGAAGCTCGACATCGTCCCGCAGCTCGCCGCGAGCTATCAATGGTCGGCCGACAGCAAGGCGCTGACGATCAAGCTCAAGCCCGGCGTCACGTTCCACGACGGCGAGAAGCTCGATGCGGCAGCGGTCAAGTACAGCCTCGAGCGGCACAAGACGATGCCCGGCTCGAATCGGCGCGGCGAGCTTGCGCCGCTTGCGAGCGTCGACGTCGTCGATCCGCTCACCGTGCGGCTCAACCTGTCGGCGCCCTTTTCGCCGCTGCTCGCGCAACTCGCGGATCGCGCCGGCATGATCGTGTCGCCGAAGGCGGCGCAGGCCGAGGGCGACAAGTTCGGCGCGCATCCGGTGTGCGCGGGCCCGTTCAAGTTCGTCGAGCGCGTTCCGCAGGACCGGATCGTGCTCGAGCGTTTCCCGAATTACTGGAACAAGGCCGCGGTGCATTTCGATCGGATCGTCTATCTGCCGATCCCCGATTCGACGGTGCGGCTCGCGAACCTGCGCTCGGGCCAGCTCGATTTCATCGAGCGCCTGGCCGCGTCCGACGTGCCGCAGGTGAAGAGCGACTCGCGCTTCAAGCTCACGAAGATCACCGAGATCGGTTACCAGGGCATCACGATCAACGTCGGCAAGAGCGATCTCGCGCAGAAGAATCCGCTTGGGCGCGATCCCCGCGTGCGCGAAGCGTTCGAGCTCGCGCTCGACCGCGACGGCATCGTGCAGGTGGCGATGGACGGTGAGGCCGACGTGGGCAATCAGTGGGTCGCGCCGACGAATCCGTTCTATGCGAAGAACGTCCCGATCCCGAAGCGCAACGTCGAGCGCGCGAAGGCGCTGCTCAAGGAAGCCGGCGTCGTCAATCCATCGTTCACGCTGATGACGCCGACGACCGCGGATGCGCAGCGTGTCGCGCAGGTCGTGCAGGCGATGGCGCGCGAGGCGGGCTTCGACGTGAAGATCCAGTCGACCGAGTTCGCGACGTCGCTCGATCTCGCCGACAAGGGACAGTTCGACGCGTACGTGCTCGCGTGGAGCGGACGCGCCGATCCCGACGGCAACATCTTCAGCTTCGACGCCTGCAAGCAACCGCTCAACTATGCCGGTTATTGCAAGCCGGAGGTCGACGACATCCTGAAGCACGCGCGCACGACGCTCGACGTCAACGAACGCAAGAAGCTCTATGCCGATCTCGCGGCGATCGCGCTCAAGGATCGGCCCATCGTCTACCTCTATCACCGGCACTGGCTGTGGGCGTACACGAACAAGCTGGACGGGTTGCGCCCGATTCCGGATGGGCTCGTGCGCGTGACGGACCTGAGGTTCAAGTAACGGCCACCGTCAATGGGGTCAGAGACGACCGTTTCCCGTACTGCAGCAGACCATGCAGGCCGCGTAGAAAAGTCGTCTCTGACCCCATTTGCGACGGGTCGGCGGTGAAGCGAGTCGAATGACCGCCTATCTCATCCGCCGCATTGCGACGATCCTGCCGACGCTGCTCTTCGCGTCGATCCTGATCTTCGGGCTGCAACAGCTTCTGCCCGGCGATCCGGCGATGGTGCTCGCCGGCGAGGAACGCGACCCGACGGTGATCGCCCACCTGCGCGAGACGCTGCATCTCGACAAGCCGTTCCCCGTTCGCTACTTCTACTGGCTGCGCGGCGTGCTGCGCGGCGACCTCGGCGAGTCGCTGCGGATGCAGCAGCCGGTGCGCACGCTGATCGCGGAGAAGCTTCCGGTCACGCTGGAGCTCGCGTGCATCGCGATCGTGATCGCGCTCGCGATCGGCATTCCGGCCGGCGTCGTCTCGGCGGTGCGACGCGGCACGGCGTGGGACTATGGCGCGAACGTCGTCGCGTTGTGGGGCTTGTCGACGCCGAATTTCTGGCTCGGCATCATGCTGATCCTGCTCTTTTCGGTGACGCTCGGCCTGCTGCCGGCATCAGGCTACGTGAGCCCGTTCGAGGATCTGCGCGCGAACCTCGCCGCGATGATCATGCCGGCATTCGTGCTCGGCAACGCGATCGCGGCCGTGCTGATGCGCCACACGCGAAGCGCGATGCTGCAGGTGCTGTCGTCGGATTACGTGCGCACCGCGCGTGCCAAAGGCGTGCGCGAGCGCGACGTCATTCTCAAGCACGCGCTGCGCAACGCACTGATTCCGATCATCACGCTCGGCGCGCTCGAGTTCGGCACGCTGCTGTCGGGCGCGGTGCTGACCGAGCAGGTGTTCACGATTCCCGGGTTCGGCAAGCTGATCGTCGACGCGGTCTTCAATCGCGACTATGCGGTCGTCCAGGGCGTCGTGCTGTTCACCGCGACCGCGTACATCCTGCTGAATCTCGTCGCGGACATCCTGTACGCGGTAGCCAATCCGCGCATGCGCATATCCTGATCGCTCGACATGGCAACGGTCGTCGATGCTCCACCGATCGTCGCATCGGACGCGCGAGCCTCGTCGCGCCCGCATCCGCTCCGCCGGCTCTTGCGCCGGCCGTCAGCCGCGATCGGCCTCGCCGTCATCGTCGCGTTCGTCACGATCGCCATCTTCGCGCCGTTCCTCGCGCCGTACGATCCGATCGCAACGAATTTCGGGGCGGTGCGCAAGGCGCCGAGCGCCGCGCACTGGTTCGGCACCGACGAGATCGGGCGCGACGTGCTGTCGCGCGTGATCTTCGGTGCGCGCGCGTCGCTCGAGGCAGGCGTGCTCTCGGTGCTGATCTCGCTCGCCGTCGGCGTTCCGACGGGCCTGCTCGCGGGCTATGCCGGCGGCAAGGTCGACATGCTGATATCGCGCGTGACCGATGCGCTGCTCGCGTGTCCGTTCCTGATCCTCGCGATCGCGCTCGCAGCATTCCTCGGACCGAGCCTTGCGAACGCGATGATCGCGATCGGCATCTCGGCGACGCCGGTGTTCATCCGCCTCACGCGCGGCACGACGCTCGCCGCGAAATCGGAGGATTACGTACTCGCGGCGCGCGCGATCGGGAATTCGCCGTTGCGCATTGCTGTTCGTCACGTATTGCCGAACATCGTGCCGCCGCTGCTCGTGCAGGCGACGCTTGCGATCGCCGCGGCCGTGATCGCGGAAGCGAGCCTGTCGTTCCTGGGACTCGGACAGCAGCCACCGCAACCCAGCTGGGGCAGTATGCTGAACACTGCGAAAAACTACATCGACAACGCCGCGTGGATGGCCATCTGGCCGGGCGTGTCGATCTTCCTGCTCGTACTGTCGTTCAATCTTGTCGGCGACGGATTGCGTGACGCGCTCGATCCGCGGCACTCGTAACGATGCGTAACCGCGTCAACGCCTGGAATGGTTCTCGCGTTCCTTCGGCATCGTCTTCCCGCGCGGGGCGAACCGCCTGACGTTCGGCGCTTTCAAACTGCAAGCGGGTACTTGGAGGGCATCATGAAAAAGATCCTGATCGCGTGTGCAATGGCGGCGGGCCTCAGCCTCGTCGCATCGGGCGCGCAGGCGGACCGCGGTGGCGGAGGCCATGGCGGTGGCGGCCATGGCGGCGGCTATCACGGTGGCGGCGGCCATTCGTTCCACGGCGGCAATTTCCACGGTGGGCATTTTCACGGTGGACATTTTCACGGCGGCTTCGGCGGCAGCGTGTTCATCGGTGCGCCGCTGTTCTGGCCCTATTACGGCTATCCGTACTACTACGACTATCCGGCGTACTCGTACGATTATCCGGCGTACCAGTACTACGATTATCCCAGCGACGGCTATGCGCAGCCGGCGCAGCCGCAGACGCAGTTCTATTGCCCGAACAGCGGGTACTATCCGACGGTGAAGACCTGCCCGCAGGGCTGGCTTCGCGTCATGCCGGATAACGCGTCGCCGCAGTAGTCACGCAGGCGCTTTCGGCCTCCCGCCAGCGCGCGAGAGGCCGTCACCCGCCGGCGATCCGCACGAGCCGGTCGGTGCCCGATTCGGCGCCCCACGTTTCGCCGGCGCGCCCCTGAAGCTCCCGCACGTTCGCATACGCGCGATCGGAGGGGAAGCTTGCGAATCGGCCGCTCGCCGGGTCGAAGCGCACGATTGCATTCGCCGACCAGTCCGTGAGCCACACCTTGTCGTCGGGATCGACCCATACGGCATAAGCATGGGCACGCCCGGGAAGCGGCCATTCGCGCCACGATCCCGTCGACGGGTCGTATCGCGCCACCTGGCCGGTGTTCCAGTAGCTGACCCAGATGTTCCCCTTCGAATCCGACCAGACGCGGCGGGCGCCCTGATTGCGCGTCGGCGGCTCGATGACCGTCGCCTTGCCGCTGTCGACGTCGATGCGTGCGATGTGATTGCTGGCGAGCGATGCGTAGTAGACGTCGCCCGAAGGTGTCGTCGTCATCCCGTACGGCCCCGCACCGCGCGGCGCGCGCCAGACCTCGACATGCCCGCTCGCCGGATCGACGCGGCCGTAGTAGCCGCTCTGGCCCGTAAACCAGACACGGCCGCGCCTATCGAACGTGAGCGTGTTGAGGTTCGCGTCGGGTGCCGAGGAAGGCAGCGCGTAGCGCTTGATCGCGTGCGACGCCGGGTCGACGCGAACGATCGCATTCTGGCCGCCGTCGGTGATCCAGACGCCGCCATCGGGACCGATGATCACGCCGTGGGGCGCCGAGCCGTCGCCGAGCGCGATCTCCTCGACCCGGCCGCTCGCCGGGTCGAGCACGCCGAGCTTCCCGGTCGCCTGCGCTGTGTAGTACACGAGTCCATCGGCTCGCGGGGACGCGGCGACGTCGTGCGGGTGCGCGCCCTTCGTCACGGGGAAATACGAGGGTTGGGGACCCTCGGCCAATGCTCGCGCGGCGACCACCGCGAGCCCGATCGCCGCCAGCCCGATCGCCGCGAGCCATGCCATGCGGGTCATCGCACCTCCTCGCCCTGCTCGATGCCTCGAGTATGACCCAACAGTGTGGCCGGCGCGTTGGCAAATTGACCCGCTCGAACGCTCGATCCGCCGCGTTCCCGATCGAATGCATTGCGGCAGGACGCCCGCGCGGCTTACGATGCAATGGTTCGCCGAATACGGCTTTCCCGGGACAGACCATGCGCTTCGTCCATCCTGCACGCATTCTTGCACTCGTTGCGCTCGCGGGCGCAGCGGCTCCGGCCGCCGCGTTCGAGTGCTACGCGATCGTCGATCGCAGCAACGAGGTCGTCTACCAGGACTTCACCCCCCCGATCGACATGAGCGCCGACGGCGCCGCGGCGCGCGATGCGCTGCGGGCGCGCGGGCAGCAACTGATCGTGATGGATACGCCGCGGTGTCCGGCGATCGACCGCCTCCAGGTCGCCGGCAAGGGCGGACCCGCCAGCGTCGAGGAGATCGTCGCGGGCATGAGGCCCGCCGTCCCGTTCGGAGCCGCGCGCGCCGGCACGACGAGGGACACTGGCGGCATCGCACTGCCTGAGATCCATCCGCCGCGTGCAACCGGCGGTGGAATGTCGGCCGGCGGCCCCGTCTCGGGGATGTCGATCCGCTGACGCGACAATCGCGTCAATGAGCTACGGCGCCGTGAGGCGCCGTAGCGTTCGCTCGGCAGGGGCCGCCCGGAGCGCGCCCGATCTCAGCCGTTGTTCCCCTTGTCGTCCTTCTCGGGCCGCCGCTGCGGCTGCTCGGGTGGCGGCCGGTGCGCCTCGGGCTGCTGTGGCGCCGGGCGCGCCTGTGGCTGCGGCTGCGGCGCCGGACGCAATTGCGGCTGAGGAGCAGGACGCGCTGCTTCCGGCGGTGGGCCGCGCTGGGGCTCGGGCCGGCGGGCTGCTTCAGGCTGCGGTTGCGACGCGGGACGAGCCTGGGGTTGCGGCTGTGGCGCGGGCCGCAGTTGCGGCTGCTGTGGCGGCCGCGGCGCTTCCGCAGGCGGACCGCGCGGGGGCTCGGGCCGGCGCGCTGCTTCGGGCCGCGGCTGCGGTGCGGGACGCGCCTCGGGCCGCGGCTGCGGTGCCGGACGCGCCTCGGGTTGCGGCTGCGGTGCCGGACGCGCCTCGGGTTGCGGCTGCGGTGCCGGGCGTAGTTGCGGCTGTTGTGGCGGGCGCGGCGCTTC
>JAICLP010000451.1 GCA_025925475.1 Burkholderiales bacterium
GCGGCGCTGTTCGCGGCGGTGCCGCTGATGCTGTCCTGGGGCGTCGGCGCCGAGCTTCGCCGCCCGCTCGGCGTCGCGATCTTCGGCGGACTGATCGTGAGCCAGTTGCTGACGCTGTTCACGACGCCGGTCATTTACCTCGCGTTCGACCGGCTGGGCGGCGGCAGCACGAAGCGCAGGATCGCCGACGTCCCGGCCGGAGGCTCCTCGGGGGGGAGTGCAGCGCGTGAGCCCGACGGGCCGCCCCGAGGGCGAACACCGGAGGGCGAAGCCCGAAGCTCGTTGAACCCGCCGCAAGCGTGGGGGGGCCATTAACCTTTCGCGTCCCTTCGTCCTTCGGCCCATCGGCACCGTGCTGCTGACCGTCGGCGTTGCGCTCGCCGGCATCGCGGGATTCTTCGTCCTGCCCGTTGCGTCGCTGCCGCAGATCGAGCTGCCGGTGATCTCGGTCAGCGCAAACATTCCGGGCGCGAGTCCCGAGACGATGGCGCAAAGCGTCGCGACACCGCTCGAGCGTCACCTCGGCGTGATCCCGAGCGTCAACGAGATCACGTCGACGAGCTCGGTCGGCGCGACGCGCGTCACGCTGCAATTCGACCTCGGCCGCGACATCGACGGCGCCGCGCGCGACGTGCAGGCCGCGATCAACGCGTCGCGCGTCGACCTGCCCGCCACGCTGCGCTCGAATCCGACGTATCGCAAGGTGAATCCGTCGGCCGCGCCGGTGATGATCCTCGCGCTGACGTCGAAGACGAAGACGCCGGGACAGATCTACGATGAAGCGTCGAACATCCTGAATCAGCAGTTGCTGCAGATCGAAGGCGTCGGCGACGTGCAGATCGGCGGCGGCTCGCTGCCGGCGGTGCGCATCGAGCTTTCGCCGTTTGCGCTCAACAACTACGGCATCAGCACCGAGGACGTCCGCGCCGCGATACAGGCCAGCAACGCGAACCGGCCGAAGGGCATCGTGCAGGGCAGCGACCGGCGGCTGCAGATCTACACGCAAACGCCGGGGCTGCACGCAAGCGACTACGCGCCGATGGTGATCGCATGGCGCAACGGCGCGGCGGTCAAGCTGTCCGACGTCGCCGACGTCGTCGACGGCGTCGAGGACACGCACACGCTGGGGCTGTACAACGGCGATCGCGCGGTGATCGTGCTGATCCGCAGCCAGCCGGCCGCGAACGTGATCGAAACCGTCGATGCGGTGCGCGCACTGTTGCCCGCGCTGCAGGCGGAGTTGCCGGCCGACGTCGAATTGCATGTCGCGTCCGACCGCACGCATTCGATCCGCGCCTCGCTGCACGAAGTCGAGGTGACGCTGATCGTCGCGGTGATCCTCGTCGTGCTGGTCGTCAGCGCGTTCCTGCGCAGCGTGCGCGCGACGCTCGTCCCCGCAGTCGCGACGGTGACCGCGCTGCTCGGCACGTTCGGCGTGATGTATCTGCTGGGCTACAGCCTCGACAACCTCTCGCTGATGGCGCTGACGGTCGCGACGGGCTTCGTCGTCGACGACGCGATCGTCGTGCTCGAGAACAC
>JAICLP010000049.1 GCA_025925475.1 Burkholderiales bacterium
GCGCGTTTCGGCGCACCGGACATCGTCATCGCGAACGCCGGCGTCTCGCGCGGCACGTCGAGCGAGCATGCGGAAGATCTGGCGACGTTCCGCGACGTGCTCGACACGAACGTGCTCGGGCTCGTCAACACGTTCCAGCCGTTCATCGCGCCGATGCGCGCCGCGCGCCGGGGCACGCTCGTCGGCATCGCGAGCATCGCCGGCTTTCGCGGTCTCCCGGGTTCCGGCGCGTACAGCGCGTCGAAGGCCGCGGCGATCGCCTATCTCGAAAGCCTGCGCGTCGAGCTGCATGGCAGCGGCATTGCCGTGCTCACGGTCTGCCCGGGCTACGTCGCGACGCCGATGACGACCGGCAATCCGTATCCGATGCCGTTCCTGATGCGCGCCGACGCGGCAGCGCGCAGCATCGCGCGCGCGATTGCGCGGCGCCAACGCTTTCACGTGCTGCCGTGGCCGATGGCGATCCTCGGCCGCGCATTTCGCGCGCTGCCGCGGCCGCTCTACGATCGGATGTTCGCGAATGCGCCGCGGAAGCCGCGGCGCTCGCAGCGGTGAGGGCCGCCGGGCGCGCCCCAGGCTAAAGCGGAACGCGCACGCCGATCGCCACGCCGTAATCATTGCCGTCGCTGCGGCCCGAGGTCGCTGAACCTGTGATGTAACCCGTCACGCGGCCGAATTCCGTGCTCGCACCGAGCAGGTACGACACGTAGTCGCGATCCGGCTTGATCGTCGGGATCGAATAGTTGCCGCCGAGGGTCACCGACGACGCCGACACGAACCGCGTGTCGTCCCGGCTTTCGAATGCGAAGCCAACGCGAGCGAACGGGCGAACGTTGCCGATCTGACCTGCGACCTGCCAGCCGAGCGTGGACACGAAGGACTCGCGCTTCTGCTCGCCGTAAATCAGCGCCGTGCTGTCGTCGCCGCGCTCGGCAAAGCCCTTGACGTGAATGTCCTGGTAGGCAAGGCGCACGAACGGGCCGTGCAGCAGATCGGCGTAGCGGAACCAGTAGCCGCCGAGCACGCTCGCCATCAGGTGCCAGCCGCGCGTGTCTCCGCGCTCGGTCCTGGACAGCGCGCCGAGGTCGAACCGGCGGTGCACGTCGTTGAAATCGAGGTCGCCGGCGCCGAGCGTTGCGCCGACGTACCACGGTCCGGTGCCGTAGCCCGCGTAGATCGTGCCGGTCGTTTCGCGCAGCTCGTAGCCGCCGCTGTTCGCGCCGAAGTCGCCCTTGTCGTCGGCGAACGTGAACGCGCCGCCGACGAGCATCCGATCCGATACCTTGACGTCCCCGCCGGCCGCGATCGTGTTCACGTCCGCATTGCCGGAAACGGAGTTGCCATCGAAGTCGTTGTGGCCGTAGTCGTAGCTGACCCACGCGTTGAACCGGTTCGGCATGGCCGGCGCATCGAGTGCCGAGATCATCCGGGCGTCGATCGCGCGAAACGTCGCGCCTTCGACGGCGAGCGGCGCTTCCGCGAGCACGCCGATCTTCATCGGCCCTTCGAGCATCGACTCGACGGCTTGCGCGATGATCGCGTGTCCGGCGCTCGTCGGGTGCACGCTGTCGGCGAACAGGAACGTGCTCGCGGCGTTCGGTGCGACGAGATTCGCCGGCGTGCAAAGAAGCGCCGGCGTCGCGCCGCACGCCGGCGTGGTGACGTTCACGAGGCCGAAGGCCGCCGGATTGTCGGCCACTTCGTTGAAAAGCGCATTGATGTTGACGCGAATCGTCGGCGCGCCGAGTGCATCCAACCCGCCCTGCAGCGCCGTGTTGTACAGCGTCGTGATCGCGCTCAACTGCGCGGCCTGTCCCGACGTCAGGCCGAACGGCGTGCGGCCGATGTCCGACAGGTTGAAGACGATGATGTAGCGGGCACCGCCGGCATGCAGGACGCCGACCTGCCGGGCGAGATCGTCGGCTGCCGTGATGACGTTCGCCTGCAACTGCGCAGGCGTGATCGTGCCCGCGCCGGCAGCGCCGAGTTGAAAGAAGATGTCGTTCCCGCCGCCCCAGACGCTGTAGAGCGCGTTGCGATCGAGCGGCCCGGCCGAGACGAGCTGCGTGATCTGCTCGCTGATCGGCGTGGCAGTGCCCGTCGGCGGCGTTGCCGGCACGCCCGGGAGACTGGTGACGCGCGCGCCGCCCTGCGCGAAGTTCGTGCCGCCCTGGTTCGCCGGAACCGCTTCGAAACCGTAACGGCGTGCAACGAGTTGCGACCAGACGGGACCGGGATTGGTCGTGAACAGGCCGGTGCCGGGAGGCAAGACCGGCTTGAACGATCCGCTGTCGGTCAGGCTGTCGCCGAAGAAGAATGCGTTCGAGAACTGCGCGGATGCATCGCCTGCGGCGAGCACGGCTGCAACGGCGATGGCGGCAAGCGAGGCACGAAGGGGTCGTTTCAAGAGCATCTCCTGCAAGTGATGGCGTGCGGGATTGCAAACCCACGACGCGAACGTCACATTTTAGGTCCTGTTCACGCCATTTCCGATAGCGTGAACGGCCCCGAGGCGAACGGCGCGCGTCAACGCGTGTCGCCGCGCAGCCGTTTTCGGATCGATGAAGCGAACATCGCAGTCGTCGCGTTCCGCACGTTTCGCGCGCGTCGCCGTCGCGCGGTTCGTTGCGGCAGTTTCCGCCTGCATGGCGTTCGCCGTTCTTGCGCAGACCGACGACGCGTTGCCGACGCGCGTCGGCCGCGTCGCGAACGTGCAGGGAATGCTCCGGCATTCGCCGGAAGGCGCCGAATGGTCGGCGATCGGTCTCAACTATCCGGTGGCGCAAGGCGACAGCCTGTGGACCGGGCGCGATGCGCGCGCCGAAGTCGATTACGGCGGCGGCCAGTTTCGCCTGGCGGGCGGCACGAACGTGCACGTGTCGCGGCTCGACGAGCGTCGCCTCGCGCTCTTCGTCGCCGCGGGCGACGTCATCGTGCGCGTGCGCAATCTGCAACCCGACGATTCGGTTCGCGTCGATACCGCGTCGACACAGATCGCGCTCGATCGTCCGGGGCTCTATCGGATCGGCGTCGGTGCCGATCCGCCGCGAACGGCGCTGATCGTTCGCGAAGGCGAGGCCGCCGTCGCGACGGCGAACGGCGAAGAGAGCGTTCTGCCCGGCCATATCGCGAGCGTTGCCGGTACGCACGGCGTGACGGCCGACATCCGCGAAGGCGGCGGTCTCGATGGCTTCGACACCTGGAGCGCCGAGCGCGACCGCGTCTATGAATCGCCACGCGCGAACGCGCACGTATCGCGCGAGATGGTCGGCGAATACGATCTCGACCGCTACGGGCGGTGGCAGACGTATCCCGACTATGGGGCCGTCTGGTTCCCGACCGTCGATCCCGAGTGGGCGCCGTACCGCTTCGGCCACTGGACATGGCTCCCGGGCTACGGCTACGCGTGGGTCGACAATGCCCCGTGGGGGTATGCGCCGTTCCACTACGGACGCTGGGCGTACCTCGGCGGCCGCTGGGGATGGTGCCCGGGTGATTTCGTCGCGCAGCCCGTCTGGGCGCCGGCGCTCGTCGCGTGGTACGGCGGCGGCGGTCTCTTCGCGACCGCGAACGGCGTGCCGGTTTTCGGCTGGGTGCCGCTCGGCTGGGGCGAGCCCTTCGTGCCGTCGTGGCATTGCAGCGGTCGCTGTTACGCGCGCTACAACCGTCCTTACGCGGTGAATGTGGCCGAACGTCCCGGCTCGCGCCCGCCGCGCTATGCGAACGGGTCGGTGCCGGGCGGCGTTACGGCAGTGCCGGCAACGACTGTGACGACGGGTCGCCCGGTCGCGATCAATCGCGTTCCCGTCTCGTTGAACCGGCCGATCGCACCACTGCTCACGACGACGCCGCCAGCGGTCAGGCCGGCACCCGTCCGTCCCGATGCCGTTCGGGCCGGCAACGGCGTCCCGATACCCGCAGCAAGTTTCGCACGTGCGATGCCGTCGGCTTCGCTCGATACGCCGAGAATGTCGTCTACGGTTCCGTCTGCGCCGCGCTCGCCCGTCGTCGCGGTGCCGCCGTTGCGACGCGGCTCCGCTCCCTTGCCGCTGCCCGCTGCGCCGCAGCCTTCGGTTCGTCCCGTTCCGGTGGCACCGCTCGCGCCTGCGCCGGCGCCGATCCGCGTCCCGCAACCGGTGATGCCGCTGCCGCGAATGCCGGCGCCGCCGGTCCCCGGCACGTCACCCGCGCCGCCGGCCGCGGTCGTGCCGATGCCGCGCGGCTGACGCTACGTGTCCGCGCGAAGCCGCGCGTACGAGCCCGGCGCCGCCTCGATCACCGGCAGCTTCCCTTTGCCCGGCACGCGGGCCGGCACTTCCCTGTCGAGGAACGGCTGCATCCATGCGCGCCAGTCGGACCACCAGGAGCCCGTGTGCTGCGTCGCGCCCGCGAACCACGCATCGGCATCGTCGACGAGCTTCTCGTTGGTCCAGTAGCCGTACTTGTTCGCGCTCGGCGGATTGATCATGCCGGCGATGTGGCCCGATCCGGAGAGGACGAAACGCTTGCTGCCCTTCATCAGGCCCGGACCGGCGTACGTGGTCTTCCACGGCGCGATGTGATCCTCGATCGCCGATACGAAGTACGCCGGCACGTCGACCTTCGACAAGTCGATCGGCACGCCGGCGAGCTTCAATGCGTTCGGCTCGCGCAGCTTGTTGCCCATGTACATGTTGCGCAGGTAGTAGCTGTGCATCTTCGCCGGCATTCGCGTCGAGTCGCAGTTCCAGTGCAGCAGGTCGAACGGGAACGGGTCGCGGCCGAGCAGGTAGTTGTTGATGACGAACGACCAGATGAGATCGTTGGCGCGAAGCAGGTTGAACGTGTTCGCCATCTCGCTGCCTTCGAGATAGCCGCGCTCGTGCATCTTCTTCTCGAGCGATGCGACCTGGGCTTCGTCGATGAACACCTCGAGCTCGCCCGCCGCGGTGAAGTCGACGAGCGCGGTCATGAACGTCGCGCTCGCGATGCGCCTTTGCTTCTTCGCCGCGAGGTAGCCGAGCGTTGCGGCGAGCAGCGTGCCGCCGAGGCAATAGCCGATCACGTTCGCGTCGGCCTCGCCGGTCGCGTCGCGGATCGCATCGAGCGCCGCGAGCGGCCCGTCGACCAGGTAATCCTCGAAATCCTTGTGCGCGAGCTTCGCGTCCGGGTTGACCCACGACACGACGAACACGGTCATCCCCTCGTTCACCGCATAACGGATGAACGAGTTCTTCTCGCGCAGGTCGAGGATGTAGTACTTGTTGATCCAGGGCGGGATGATGAGGAGCGGCCGCTTCCACGTCTTCGGCGTCGTCGGCTCGTACTGGATCAGCTGCATCAGGTCGTTCTGGTAGACGACCTTGCCGGGCGTCGTCGCGATGTTGACGCCGAGCTCGAAGGCTTTCGGATCGGTCATCGAGATGCGCAGCTGGCCGTTGCCGCGCTCGATGTCGTCGAGCAGGTTGTTCAAGCCCCGCACGAGATTCTGGCCGCCGCTCGCGACGGTCTCGCGGAACACTTCAGGGTTGGTCAATGCGAAGTTCGACGGCGCCAGCGCATCGATGTACTGCCGCGTGAAGAAGCGGACCTTCTTCTTCGCCGGTTCGGAAAGCCCTTCGACGTTCGCGACCTGCTCGTGCAGCCAGCGTGCGGTGATCAGATACGACTGCTTGATGTAGTCGAACAAGAAGTGCTCGTGCCAGCTCGCGTCCTTGAAACGCTTGTCGCCCTGCGCCGGCTCGACGACGGGAAGCGCCTGGCCGCCGATCATCCGCAGCATCGACGTTTGCCAAAGGCTCATGTAATCGCGCCAGAGGCGCATCTGGCCCTCGGCCATGCGCGCGGGATTGGCGAGCATGTTCGCCGCGAGCTCCATGAACGCCTTGCCGAGGCCGAGCTCGTCGCTCGCAACCGCTGCCTGCCGGCCGGCATTGCGCGCAGCGAACTCGCCGATCAGCTTCCCGCTCTTGTCGGCGGCCGAGGCGAGGGATTCGGCGAGCTTGACCGGATCGAAGGCGGGGGTGCCGGACGTGTCGGCGGCGGTTGCAGGCTTGGATGGCTTGGACATCGTTTCGAATCGTCGTTGAAGGGCGTGGCGGGGATGCGGACGCGAATGTTACGCGGTGAAGCGGATTGCGCCGTCATCGCGAAGCAGGCGTGTCGTGCGTCCTTCCCGCCACAGATGGTTGAGATGCGCGATCGCCTCGCCCATCGCGAAGAACCGCTGATGCACGTCGAGCGTGCGCCGGAACAGCACCGGTATCACGTCGTGTGCCGATTGCGGCGCATCCGCCTGCACGAGCCACGCATGAAGCTCCGCAAGCCGTTCCGCGTGATGCGCGCGCAGTTGCGCGACGCGCGCGGCGATGCCGCGAAACGGCGGCCCGTGCGATGGCAGCACCAGCGTATCGGGCGGAAGCGCGCAGAACGCAGCGATCGAATCGAGGAAGCGCGCGACCGGATCGGCGTCCGGCTCGCCGGGCCATACGGCGACGTTCGTGCTGATCTTCGGCAGCAGCATGTCGCCGGCGATCAGCACGCGCGATTCGACGCACGCGAGCGCTGCGTGCTCGGTCGAATGGCCGTAGCCCGCAATGACACGAAAGGCCTGACCGCCGAGCGTGATGTTGTCGCCGTCGATCAGCCGCGCGAACGCCCGTGGCGCTTCCGGCACGCCGCGGCGATAACGGTTGCCGTGTGCAGAGAGCGCTTTCACATGGTCGGGCGCCATGCCGTGCCGTGCGAAGAGCGCCAGCACGTCGGAAGGCCCGTAGCTCGCGACTTCGGCAATCAACGCGTGCGCCGCCAGGTATTCGCCCTGCGTCATTTCGACGGTGCAGCCGAAGCGCGCAGCGAGCCACGCGGCATTGCCGAGGTGGTCGGGATGACAGTGCGTGACGACGATTCGGCGTATCGGGCGTTTTGCGAGCGTCGTCTCGAAATGGCGCTGCCACTGTGCGCGCGTCGGTGCATCGCCGTAGCCGCAATCGACCAGCGTGTATCCATCGCGCTCGTCGATCAGCCACAGGTTGATGTGGTCGAGCGCGAACGGCAGCGGCATTCGCAGCCACGAGATGCCGTGCGCGACGTGGCGCGCCTCGCCCGGAGCGGGCGGCGCATCGGGGATCGCGAGTACCGAGTGAGAAAGCGAATCGTTCATCTCGATATGGTATCGTGCCTCGCGCCGCGGCCCTGCGGCTTGTGCCGCGCCGCGCATCGAAGATTCGCATGCCCGCCACGAACCGCCATGCCGCGCCGCCGGGTACGCGCGCGACCTACACGATCTCGGATCTCGCGCGCGAATTCGCGCTGACGACGCGCGCGATCCGCTTTTACGAGGACTGCGGACTGCTCGCGCCGGCTCGCGACCGGCGCACACGAGTCTATGGCGAGCGCGAGCGCGTGCGCCTCAAGCTGATCCTGCGCGGCAAGCGCCTCGGCCTCGCGCTGTCGGAGATCGGCGAACTGCTCGACCTCTACGAGGTGCGCCGCAACGAGCGCGCGCAGTTGACGACGTTCCTCGCGATGCTCGCGCAGCGCCGGATGCGGCTTCTGCAGCAGCGGGAGGACATCGAGGCGGTCCTGGCCGAGATCGACGGCATCGAGCGCGAATGCCGCCGGCGCCTCAAGGCCGAGGCGCGGGCCGACGGCGCGGCCGATTGACGTTTACGTAAACGTCATGGAGAATCGGGGCGTGACGATCGACGGCTTCGCCGACCGCGTGCGTCAGAGCTTCGAGCGCCAGGGGGCGATGGCGCTGATCGGCGCGCGCCTCGTCGAACTGCGCGCCGGCTATTGCGCGCTCGCGCTGACCCCGCGGCCGGAAACGTCTCAGCAGCACGGCTACGTGCATGCGGGCATCCTCGCGAC
Source organism: Burkholderiales bacterium (assembly GCA_025925475.1). Classification (GTDB taxonomy): domain Bacteria; phylum Pseudomonadota; class Gammaproteobacteria; order Burkholderiales; family Casimicrobiaceae; genus VBCG01. The sequence continues at coordinate 7,852 of JAICLP010000049.1, forward strand.
GCTCGTCGACTCGGCGGGCGGCTATGCGGGTTACACGATGTTCCCCGCCGGCAGCTCGGTGCTGACGGTCGAGTTCAAGCTGAACCTGCTCGCGCCAGCGCAGGGCGAGCGAATCGTCGCGGAGGGGTTCGTCGTGAAGTCCGGACGTACACTGACGATCACGCGCGGTGACGTGCATGCCGAGCGCAATGGCGCGCGGACGCTGGTGGCGATCATGCAGCAGACGCTGATGGTGATGCACGGCAAGGCCGACTCCGCGCCGCCCGGCGAAACGTCGGCTTCGGCGACATGAAGCATTAGCATGAAACGACCCCCACGCTCGCTTCGCTCGCTACCCCCCCAGGGGGCTGGTCATTCTCTTGGGGCGGCCCGGCGCCGCTAGGATGAAACATCCCCCCACGCTCGCTCCGCTCGCTGCCCCCCGGGGGGCTGGCCAGTCGCTCGGGGCGGCCCTTCCCGACTGAGATGGACATCCCCACGCTCGATTTCGAACTCGGCGAGACGCTCGACATGCTGCGCGCGTCGGTGCGCGAATTCGCGGCTGCCGAAATCGCACCGCGCGCGGCGGCGATCGACCGCGAGAACGTGTTTCCGCACGACCTGTGGCGAAAGCTCGGCGACATGGGCCTGCTCGGCATCACCGTCGAGGAATCCCATGGCGGTGCCGGTCTCGGCTACCTCGCGCACATCGTCGCCATGGAGGAGATCTCGCGCGCATCGGCGTCCGTGGGTCTTTCGTACGGCGCGCACTCGAATCTGTGCGTCAACCAGATCCGGCGTAACGGAAACGACGCGCAGAAGCGCAAGTACCTGCCGCCGCTGATCAGCGGCGAGCATGTCGGCGCGCTCGCGATGAGCGAGTCGGGCTCGGGCTCCGACGTCGTGTCGATGCGGCTTCGCGCCGAGCGCCGCGGCGACGCCTATGTGCTGAACGGCACGAAGATGTGGATCACCAACGGGCCCGACGCCAACACGCTCGTCGTCTACGCGAAGACGGACCCGCAGGCGGGCGCGCGGGGCATCACCGCGTTCATCGTCGAGACGGGCTGTCGCGGCTTCACGACCGCACAAAAGCTCGACAAGCTCGGCATGCGCGGCTCGAACACCTGCGAGCTCGTGTTCGACAACTGCGAGGTGCCGGCCACGAACGTGCTCGGCTGCGAAGGCCGCGGCGTCAACGTGCTGATGAGTGGCCTCGACTACGAGCGCGCCGTGCTCGCGGGCGGCCCGCTCGGCATCATGGCCGCCTGCTTCGACGTCGTGCTGCCGTACGTGCACGAGCGGCGGCAGTTCGGCCAGTCGATCGGCGAGTTCCAGTTGATGCAGGGCAAGCTCGCCGACATGTATGCGACGATGAACGCGTGCCGCGCGTATGTGTACGCGGTCGGCCGCGCGTGCGATCGCGGACGGACGACGCGCCGCGACGCCGCGGGCGCGATCCTTTACGCGGCCGAGAAGGCGACGTGGATGGCCGGCGAGGCGATCCAGTGCCTCGGCGGCAACGGCTACATCAACGAATTCGCGACGGGCCGTCTGTGGCGCGATGCGAAGCTCTACGAGATCGGCGCCGGCACGTCGGAGATCAGGCGCATGCTGATCGGCCGCGAGTTGTTCGATGAGACGAAGTGACACCCGGCGCCGATTCCTGATTCCTGATCCCTGATCCCCGACCAAACCATGACCACCGATCCCATCGTCATCGTCGGCGCCGCGCGGACGCCGATGGGTGGCTTCCAGGGCGACTTCGCGTCGCTGTCCGCGAGCGATCTCGGTGCCGTCGCGATCAAGGCCGCCGTCGCGCGTGCGCGCATCGAGCCCGAGGACGTCGACCGCACGATCTTCGGTTGCGTGTTGCCGGCCGGGCAGGGGCAGGCACCCGCGCGGCAGGCGTCGATCAAGGCGGGTCTGCCGCTGTCGACGCCGTGCACGACGGTCAACAAGATGTGCGGCTCGGCGATGGAGGCGATGATCCTCGCGCACGACGCACTGGTCGCCGGATCGGCCGACGTCATCGTTGCCGGCGGCATGGAAAGCATGAGCAACGCGCCGTATCTGATGCCGAAAGCGCGCGCCGGCTACCGGATGGGCCATCAGACGGTGCAGGACCATATGTTTCTCGACGGCCTCGAGGACGCGTACGACAAGGGTCGCCTGATGGGCACGTTCGCCGAGGACTGCGCGCAAAGCTTCGCGTTCACGCGCGAGGCGCAGGACGAATTCGCTCTGTCGTCGCTGTCGCGGGCGCTCGCCGCGAATCGCGACGGCACGTTCGAGTGGGAGATAGCACCGGTCACGGTCAGCGGGAAGAAGGGCGACGTCGTGGTCGCGCAGGACGAGCAGCCGGCGAAGGCGGTGCCGGAAAAGATTCCGAACCTGAAGCCGGCGTTTCGCAAGGAAGGCACGGTGACCGCCGCGAATTCGAGCTCGATCTCCGACGGTGCGGCGGCCGTCGTCATGATGCGGCGGTCCACCGCGGAAGCGCGCGGATTGAAGCCGCTCGCGGTCATCGCCGCGCATGCGACGCATGCGCAGGAGCCGGGCTTGTTCACGACGGCGCCGGTCGGCGCGATCGAGAAGCTCTACAAGAAGACCGGCTGGACGACGAAGGACGTCGACCTGTTCGAGATCAACGAGGCGTTCGCGGTCGTCACGATGGCGGCGATGAAAGAGCACGGGATTGCGCGCGAGCGCGTCAACGTGCACGGCGGCGCATGTGCGCTCGGCCATCCCATCGGCGCATCGGGCGCGCGCATTGTCGTGACGCTGCTCGGCGCGCTACGGAAGCACGGCGGCAGGCGCGGCGTTGCGGCGCTTTGCATCGGCGGCGGCGAAGCGACGGCGCTGGCGATCGAACGCCTATGAGCGTGCGCACCCGGCCCATTCGCGGCGAAGGGCCGTCCCGAGCCGCGAATTCCGGCCCCTGCGGGGGCAGCGCAGCAGCGATGGCCGCAAGCGTGGGGGGGCCATGATCCCCGTCGAGACCTGGCTGCTGTTCTGCGTCGCCTGCGTCGCACTTGCGGCGACGCCGGGGCCCAACATGCTGTTCCTCGTCACGCGCACGCTCGCGCAGGGGCGCGCGGCCGGCTTCGTCTCGCTGGCGGGCACGTCGACCGGCTTCGCGTTGCACGCGATCGCGGCGGCGCTCGGCCTTTCGGCGCTTCTCGCCGCCGTGCCGATCGCCTACGACATCGTGCGCTTCGCCGGCGCGATCTACCTTGCGTGGCTTGCGATCGTCACGTGGCGCGCGAGCGATGCGTCGGAGGCGAGCGCGCCGGCGCGACGCGCCGCGGCGGGCCAGATGTATCGACAGGGGCTGCTCACGTCGGTGCTGAACCCGAAGCTCGCCGTGTTCCAGCTGGCGCTCTTTCCGCAATTCATCGATCCTTCGCGCGGCAGCGTGCTCGCGCAGGGCCTCGTGCTCGCGGCCACGCAGTTCGTCATCGTCGTGGCGGGCGATTCGGTCTGCGTCTTCGCGGCGACCGGCGCACGGCGCTGGTTCGCGCGGCGTCCCGGATGGAGCCGCTGGTCGAAGCGCACCCTCGCGGGCGTTTTCGCGGCACTTGCCGCGCGGCTCGCGATTCAATCGCGGACGTAGATGCTGCTCAACGACGAGCAGCGCCAGATCCAGCAGACGTTGCGCGCATTCGCGCAGGAGGTGCTTGCGCCGAACGCGGCGACGTGGGATCGCGAGCACCGCTTCCCGCGCGATGCGCTGCGTGCGCTCGGCGAGCTCGGGGCGCTCGGCATCGTCGTGCCCGAGCAGTGGGGCGGCGCAGGGCTCGACTACGTATCGCTTGCCGTTGCGCTCGAGGAAATCGCCGCCGGCGACGGCGCGGTGTCGACGGTCGTCAGCGTGCAGAACAGCGTCGTCTGCGGTCCGATTGCGGCCTTCGGGACGGATGCGCAGAAAACGAAATACCTGCCCTCGCTCGCGCGCGGAGAAAGGATTGGCTGCTTCTGCCTCAGCGAGCCGCAGGCGGGCTCGGATGCCGCGGCGATCGCCACGCGCGCCGAGCGACGCGCCGATCGCTATGCAATCACCGGCGTCAAGCAGTTCATCACGTCCGGCGTGAACGCGGACGTCGCGATCGTATTCGCCGTCACCGACCGCGACGCCGGAAGGAAGGGCATCTCGGCGTTCATCGTCGAGACGAAAACGCCCGGATACGTCGTCGCGCGCGTCGAGGACAAGCTCGGCCAGCGCGCTTCGGACACCGCGCAGATCGTGTTCGAGCAGTGCCAGGTTCCGGCAGACAACCTGCTCGGCCGCGAAGGCGACGGTTACCGGATCGCGCTGTCGAATCTCGAAGGCGGGCGCATCGGCATCGGCGCGCAGTCGGTCGGCATGGCGCGCGCGGCGCTCGAGGCAGCGATCGCCTATGCGCGTGAGCGCAACGCGTTCGGCAAGCCGATCGCCGAGCATCAGGCAGTCAATTTTCGACTCGCCGACATGGCGACGCAGATCGAGGTTGCGCGGCAGATGGTGTGGCACGCCGCGGCGCTGCGCGATGCCGGCGAGCCGTGCCTCAAGGAAGCGTCGATGGCGAAGCTCTTCGCATCCGAGATGGCCGAGCGCGTGTGTTCCGATGCGTTGCAGATCCACGGCGGCTATGGGTATGTGACCGATTTTCCCGTCGAGCGCATTTACCGTGACGTGCGCGTCTGCCAGATCTACGAAGGCACGAGCGACATCCAGCGGCTCGTCATCGGCCGGGAGCTTTTGCGGTGAACGATGGTGTCGCGATTGCCGCAGCGATTCGCGTCGGTGCGCGCGCGTCGCGCCGCGTCACGTTCGACGCCGAGTCGATTCGCCGATTCGCCACGCTGTCGGGCGACCACAATCCGCTTCATCACGACCAACGTGCCGCGGCTGCCGGGCCGTTCGGGACGCTGATCGCGAGCGGACCGCACGTCGTCGCGCTGATGATGGGGCTCGACGCGACGTTCCTGTCGCAGCGCGACCTCGCGCTCGGGCTCGGCTTCGAGTTCCGTTTCGTCAAGGCCATTCCCGCCGGCACGACGCTTTCGCTCGAGTGGACGGTGAGCGGCATCGAGCACAAGGAATCGCTTGCCGGGGACATCGTCAGCGTGGAGGGCCACGCGATCGACGACGCGGGAACGGTATACGTGACGGCGACGGGACGAAACCTTGTCAGGGATCAGGTATCGGGGATCAGGGATCGGAAGGTCTCGCCGATAGCTGCGTCGACCGATACCTGATACTGATACTGATGCCCGCACCGCTCCAGTTCCACTTCGACTTCTCCTCGCCGTATGGCTACATGGGCGCCGAGAAGATCGAAGCGCTCGCGGCGCGTCACGGCCGTGCAGTCGACTGGCATCCGATGCTGCTCGGCGTCGCGTTCAAGACGACCGGCTCGCAGCCGCTGACGACGATCCCGCTGAAGGGCGATTACACGAAGCACGACGTGCCGCGCAGCGCCCGGTTCCACGGCGTTGCGCTCAACATGCCGAGCAAGTTTCCGATCGCGACGCAGGCACCGGCGCGCATCGTGCTGTGGCAGCGCGAGCGCGACGCAGCACGCTGCGGGGCGCTCGTGAAGACGCTCTATCGCGCGTACTTCGTCGACAACCGCGACATCGGCGATCCCGACATCGCCGCCGAGGTTGCGGCGACCGCCGGCGCGGACCGCGATGGCGCGCGTGCGGCCATCGACGATCCTGCATGGAAGGATGCGCTGCGCCGCGAAGTCGAAGCGGCGATTGCGAAAGGCGTCTTCGGCTCGCCATTTCTGTTCATCGACGGCGAGCCGTTCTGGGGCATCGATCGCTTCGACCAGGTCGAGCGGTGGCTCGCGCAGGGCGGCTTCTGATGGCCGACTACACGCTTTACTGCTTCGCGCAATCGGGCAACGCGTACAAGCCGGCGCTGATGCTCGAGCTCGCCGCTGCCGACTGGTCACCGCGATTCGTCGATTACTTCGGCGGCGAAACGCGTACGCCTGCCTATCGCGCAATCAACGTGATGGGTGAAGTGCCGCTGCTGCAGCACCGCGGCGAGACGTTGTCGCAGTCGGGTGTCATCCTCGACTATCTTGCGGGAACGCTGGGGCGCTTCGGTGCAAAGGACGACGCAGAACGGCGCGAGATCCTGCGCTGGCTCCTGTTCGACAATCACAAGCTCACCAGCTACACGGCGACTTACCGGTTCCTGCGTGTCTTCGTCAACGACGCGAACGAGGCGGTGCTCGCCGAATTCCGCAACCGCGCCGAGACCGCGTGGGGCATCCTGAACGCGCATCTCGCCGGTCGGCGTTACGTCGCCAGCGACGCGCTGACCGTCGCGGACCTTTCGCTGTGCGTTTACCTGTTCTTCGACGACGAGATCGGCGTCGACTTGAACGATTATCCGCACCTGCGCGATTGGCTCGCGCGCATCCGCGACGAGCCGCGGTGGAAGCATCCGTACGCGCTGATGCCGGGCGGGGTCAGAGACGACTTTCGCAGCGATGCGCCCCCTGACCCGAGACGCGAAAGTCGTTTCTGACCCCTTAAGACGATGCCGGCGATCGAGACGAAGCTGTCCACGCGCGATCCGACGTTCGCGCGCAATCGGGAGGCGATGACCGCGCTCGTCGCCGATTTGCGCGAACGCATCGCCGCGATCGAGCAGGGCGGTGGCGAGGCTGCACGCAAGCGCCACGTCGCGCGGGGAAAGCTGCTGCCGCGCGAGCGCGTCCGCTCGCTCCTCGATCCGGGCAGCCCGTTCCTCGAGTTGTCGCAGTTCGCGGCGTACGAGATGTACGGCGACGCGATCGCGGCGGCCGGCATCATCACCGGAATCGGCCGCGTCTGCGCACGCGAGTGCGTGATCGTCTGCAATGATGCGACCGTCAAGGGCGGCACCTATTTCCCGATGACGGTGAAAAAGCATTTGCGCGCGCAGGAGGTCGCGCGCCAGAACCGGCTGCCGTGCATCTATCTCGTCGACTCCGGCGGCGCGAATTTGCCGAACCATACCGACGTGTTTCCCGACAAGGAGCACTTCGGACGCATCTTCTA
>JAICLP010000332.1 GCA_025925475.1 Burkholderiales bacterium
AGCACGCGCGGGCCCGCGATCGCGCCCTCCTTCGTCACGTGGCCGACGAAGATGACGACGACGCCACGCTGCTTCGCGAGCCGCGTCAGCTGCGCCGCGCATTCGCGCACCTGCGCGACGCTGCCCGGCGCCGACGCGAGCGCTTCCGTGTAGATCGTCTGGATCGAGTCGATGACGACGATCTCGGGTGATGTGACGTTGATCGCCGCGACGATCGCCTCGAGCTGCACCTCGGCAAGGAGCTCGATCGGTGCGTTGACGAGACCGAGGCGCTGTGCGCGGAGCGCGATCTGCTCGGCCGATTCCTCGCCGGTCACATACAGCGTTCGATGCAGCGCACCGAGCGCGGCGCCCGCCTGAAGGAGCAACGTCGACTTGCCGATGCCCGGATCGCCGCCGAGCAGGATCACGCCGCCGGCAACGAGGCCGTTGCCGAGCACGCGATCGAATTCCTCGAGGCCGGTCGCGATGCGCGACGTCGCGCGCGGCGTGACCGCTGCAAGCGGCGTGACGGCCGACCGCATACCGGCAACGTTCTCGAAGCGCGCCGACGCCGGCGCGGCGAGCGTCTCGACGAGCGTGTTCCATGCGCCGCATTGCGGGCACTGGCCCTGCCACTTCGGCGACTGGCCGCCGCACTCGGTGCACGAGTACAGCGTCTTCGGTTTCGCCATCAGCTCAATTCGCCGGGCTCGGCGACGGCCGTGCCGAGCTTGCCGACGACGACGCCGGCGGCTTCGTTCGCGATTGCCGTCGCGATCGGCAGCGATGCACCGGCAGCGAGGAGCGTCCCGAGGGTCGCGATGACCGTGTCGCCTGCACCCGATACGTCGAACACTTCGCGCGCCTGCGCGGGGATCGTCAGCGTGCCGGCATCCGAGAAGAGCGACATGCCCTCCTCTGAGCGCGTGACGAGCAGCGCATCGAGATCGAGGTCGCGGCGCAATGCCTGCGCGCGGCGCGCGAGATCGTCCTCGTCGCGTGCACGTCCGGCCACCTGCCGGAACTCGCTGCGATTCGGCGTGATCATCGTCGCGCCGCGATAGCGTTCCCAGTCGTCGCCCTTCGGGTCGACGAGCACCGGCTTGCCGGCGGCGCGAGCCCGCTCGATCATCGTGGCGATGTGCGCGAGGCCGCCCTTGCCGTAGTCGGACAGCACGAGCGCGTCAGCGTCGCCGAGCAGATGATCGAACTCGGCCAGATGGGCGGCGAGCAATTCGTGCGGCGGTGGCGTCTCGAAGTCGATGCGCAGAAGCTGCTGCTGGCGACCGATCACGCGCAGCTTCACCGTCGTCTTGAGCGACGCATCGCGCAGGAACGACGTGTGGATGCGCTCGGTATCGAGCAAGCGCAACAGCGCATCGGCAGCCTCGTCCTTGCCCGTTGCCGACAGCAGCATCGCGCGTGCGCCGAGTGCGGCGACGTTGCGGGCGACATTCGCTGCGCCGCCCGGACGCTCGTCGGAGCGCGCGATCTTGACGACCGGCACCGGCGCTTCCGGCGAGATGCGCTCGACGTCGCCGAACCAGTAGCGGTCGAGCATCACGTCGCCGACGATCAGCACGTTCGCTTTGGCGACGCGCGTGCGCCAGGCGGAGAAGCGAGACGCCTCACCGCTGCCCTCTCCCGCTCGGGGGGGAGAGGGCGTTATTTCAGTAGCGCGCGCGCTCGGCTCCCTCTCCCCGCCGGGCATAGGGTGCGAGTAAGGGGAACGGCGGCGCTTCGCGCTCACCGTCGTCCGATCGACACGTGCTCGAAGCCGGCGCCGCGCACGAAGTCGGGCTCGTAGAGATTGCGCCCGTCGAAGATCAGCGGACGTTTCATCCGTCTCGACAGCGCATCGAAATCGGGACTGCGGAATTCCTTCCATTCGGTGACGACGACGAGCGCATCGACACCGTCGCAGGCGGCGATCGGGCTCGCTGCAAAGGAAAGGTGCTCCATGTCGCCCAGAAGCCGCTTCGCTTCATCCATCGCGACCGGATCGTACGCGGAAATCGTCGCGCCGCGCCCCGCGAGCGCCTCGATGATCACGCGCGACGGGGCCTCGCGCATGTCGTCGGTGTTCGGCTTGAACGCAAGACCCCACAACGCGAAGCGCCGGTCGGACAGGTCGTCGCCGAAATGCGCGACGATCTTGTCGACGAGCACGAGCTTCTGCGCATCGTTCGCCGCTTCGACGGCCGCCAGCACCTGGAGCGGCGTGCCGGCGCGCTCGGCCGTATGCGTGAGCGCCTTCACGTCCTTCGGGAAGCAGCTTCCGCCATAGCCGACGCCCGGATAGAGGAAGTGCCATCCGATGCGCGGATCCGAGCCGATGCCCTGGCGCACGTGCTCGATGTCGGCGCCGAGCTTCTCGGCGAGATTCGCGAGCTCGTTCATGAACGAGATCCGCGTCGCGAGCATCGCGTTCGCCGCATACTTCGTGAGCTCCGCGGAGCGCACGTCCATCACGAGCAGCCGCTCGCGATTGCGCTGGAACGGCGCGTAGATGCTGCGCAGGATTGCGATGGCGCGCTCGTTGTCGGCGCCGATCACGATGCGGTCGGGCTTCATGAAGTCCTCGACCGCGGCGCCTTCCTTCAGGAATTCGGGATTCGACGCGACGGCATACGGAACGTCGACGCCGCGCGCCGCAAGCTCTTCGGCGATCGTCGCACGCACGCGATCGCCGGTGCCGACGGGGACCGTCGACTTGTCGACGACGAGCGTCCACTGCGTCATGCGGCGGCCGATGTTGCGCGCCGCCTGCAGCACGTATTGCATGTCGGCGCTGCCGTCCTCGTCGGGCGGCGTGCCGACGGCGATGAACTGGACGTTTGCATGACCCACTGCCGCATCGACATCGGTCGTGAAGCGCAAACGCCCGGCCGCGACGTTGCGGCGGATCATCGGCTCGAGTCCCGGCTCGTGGATCGGCACGCCGCCGCTTTGCAGCACGTCGATCTTGCGCGCATCGACGTCTAGGCACAGCACGTCGTTGCCGACTTCGGCAAGGCAGGTGCCAGTGACGAGTCCCACGTAACCGGTGCCGATCATCGTGATCTTCATGTCTTCTTTTCCAACGACTGGTTGATCGCGGCAAGCGCCGCCAGCGGATCGGGTGCGGCCGTGATCGGCCGTCCGACGACGAGGTAGCTCGCGCCGTTTCGAATCGCCTCTTCCGGCGTGACGATGCGCGCCTGGTCGTTCGCGGCGGCGCCCGCCGGCCGAATGCCGGGTGTGACGAGTGCGAACTCGCGACCCAACGCCGCGCGCATCGCCGACGCTTCGAGCGCCGAGCAGACGACCCCGTCGAGGCCGCAGTCGTGCGCGAGCCGCGCAAGCTGCAATGCCTGCGTTTGCGCATCGCGGTCGACGCCGGTTTCGCGTAGGGCATAGTCGTCGAGGCTCGTCAGGACGGTGACCGCCGTGAGCAACGGCCGCTTCGCGCTCGCGCCGCGGTCGGCGGCATCGACCGCCTCGCGCGCCGCATGCAGCATCGCGCGCCCGCCGGCCGCGTGCACGTTCATCATCCAGGCGCCAAGCCGCGTTGC
>JAICLP010000385.1 GCA_025925475.1 Burkholderiales bacterium
ACCACATCCTTCGCTGCGTCGGTCTCGCCCCCTGATTCGGGCGCCTCGCCCGCGCCGAGATCCTTCACCGACAGCGACGAAAGCCAGCGCCCGAGTGTGCGCTGCAGCGGATGGCTGTAGCCGATCAGATAGGTGGAAGCGACCGACGTGATCGCGAACACGAAGATCAGCAAACTCGACGTCTTCGCGTCGATGTGGCCGTAGCTCACGCCGAGGGCGGCGATCACCATCGAGAACTCGCTCATCTGCGCGAGATTGATCGACGGCAGCAGGCTCGTTCGATGCCCCTGGCGCAGCGCGCGCAGGATCGGAAACACGACGATGAAGCGGCTCGCGACGAGGAACAGCGATGCGACGAGCGCCAGCCCGACGAGCTCGACGTTCGGCATCGGAATTTCCATTCCCAGCGCGACGAAGAACAGCGTGACGAAGAAATCGCGGATGCTGACGACCTTCGCGATGACATCGAGGTTGTACGGAAACGTCGAGATGCTGATGCCGGCGATCAGCGCGCCCATCTCCCGCGAAAGACCGACGCCGCTCGCCGCCGCACACACAATGAAGCACCACGCGAGCGAGCCGATCAGCACGAGCTCCGGCAGCTTCGCGACCGAGCGAAAGACCCGCGGCAGCACGGTCTTGCTGATCAACAGTGTCGCACCGACGAGCAGCACGCCGCTGCCGAGCGACAGCAGCACCTTGCCGACCTCGGGATCGCGCAGATTGGGCTGCACGCCCAGCACGACGATCGCCCAGATGTCCTGGAAGATCAGCACGCCGAGCGTGATGCGACCGGGCAGCGTGTCGAGCTCGAACTTGTCGTAGAGCAGCTTGACGACGATCATCGTGCTCGACAGCGCCGCGCACACGGCAACGTAGAGCAACGAGAAATCGCCGCCGCGCATCGTGAAGCCGAACAGCGCGAAGAACCCGAGGCCGAGCGCGACGCACAGCGGAAACTGCAGCACGCCGGTGACGAGCACCGGCTTGCCGGCCGACAGCAGCTTCTTCAAATCGAGCTCGAGGCCGATGATGAAGAGCAGCAGGATCAAACCGATCTCGGAGACGGTCTGGATACTCGCCTCGTCGTTGACGATGCCGAGTCCAACCTTCGGCCCGATCAGCACGCCGGCGAGCAGGTAAGCGAGCAATAGCGGCTGCTTGAGCCGTTGGCCGATGAACGCGAGGATCGCCGCGACCGAAATGGCGATGCCGACGCTTCCCAGAAGATCGACGTGCGGTGGCATGAAGTCGTGGGCGGTCGTGGCTCGCTGGTTCCAGAGCTACTTCGGCGCCATCCTGATCGCCCCGTCGAGGCGGATCACCTCGCCGTTCAGCATCGGATTGCCGACGATCTCGCGCACCAGCGACGCGAACTCCGCGGGCCTGCCGAGTCGCGGAGGAAACGGCACCATCTTGCCGAGCGCGTCCTGCACGTCGGGCGTCAGGCTCGCCATCATCGGCGTCTCGAAGATGCCCGGCGCGATCGTCATCACGCGAATGCCGGACCGCGCGAGTTCGCGCGCAATCGGCAGCGCCATCCCGACCACACCCGCCTTCGACGCGCTGTACGCCGCCTGGCCGATCTGCCCGTCGAATGCGGCGACCGACGCCGTATTGACGATCACACCGCGCTCGCCCTCGCCGTTCGGCGCGTTCTTCGCCATCGCCTGCGCAGCGAGGCGGATCAGGTTGAACGTGCCGATCAGGTTGATGTTGACAGCGCGCACGAAGCTCGCCAATGCATGCGCTCCTTCCTTGCCGACGACGCGTTCGCCGTGGACGATGCCGGCACAGTTGACGAGCGCATGCACGACGCCGAACGCGTCGAGTGCCGCCTGCACGCACGTCTGCGCGCTCGCCTCGTCGGTGACGTCGGTATGGACAAAGCGCGCCGCGTCGCCGATGTCTTTCGCCAGCGCCCTACCGGCATCGTCGTTGACATCGGCGAGGACGACGTGGCCGCCCCGTTCGACTGCCATGCGCGCGGTCGCCGCGCCAAGGCCCGACGCGCCGCCGGTTACGATGAACGTGCTGCCGCGAAGTTCCACGCGTCCCCCTTCAAGCGCGCGCGGCCGGCGCAGTCTTCACGATCGACAAGGCGGTCGCGATCAACCCCGCGACGTCGCCGACGTTGGCAGGCAGGATCACCGTGTTCGTCGCCTTGGCCAGATGGCCGAACTGTTCGATGTACTCCTCGGCGATCTTGAAATTCACCGCGCCGATGCCGCCCTGCGCGCCGATCGCGTCGGCGATCTGGCGGATCGCCTTCGCATTCGCGTCGGCCAGCGCGAGGATCGCGGCGGCCTGCCCTTGCGCATTGTTGATCTCCGCCTGCTTCTCGCCTTCGGATTTCGCGATTGCCGCTTCGCGCGCGCCCTGCGCGATGTTGATCTGTTCCTGCCGCTTGCCTTCGGACGTCGCGATCACCGCGCGCTTCTCGCGCTCGGCGGTGATCTGCGCCTGCATCGCACGCAGGATCTCGGCGGGTGGCGTCAGATCCTTGATCTCGTAGCGCAGCACCTTCACGCCCCAGTTCGGCGCCGCCGCGTCGAGCGCGCTCACGACGGCCGCGTTGATCTGGTCGCGCTCCTCGAACGTGCGGTCGAGCTCCATGCGGCCGATGACGCTGCGCAGCGTGGTCTGCGCGAGCTGCGTGATCGCGAGCACGTAGTTCGTCGAGCCGTACGACGCGAGGCGCGG
>JAICLP010000111.1 GCA_025925475.1 Burkholderiales bacterium
GAGTTCGAGATGGAGGTCGTCCGCGACACCGCGGACAACTGCATCATCGTCTGTTCGATCGAGAACCTGGATCCGATGGGCGTGCACACCGGCGACAGCATCACCGTCGCGCCGGCGCAGACGCTGACCGACAAGGAATACCAGATCATGCGCAACGCGTCGATCGCGGTGCTGCGCGAGATCGGCGTCGATACCGGCGGATCGAACGTGCAGTTTGCGATCAATCCCGCCGACGGCCGCATGATCGTGATCGAGATGAACCCGCGCGTGTCGCGCAGCTCGGCGCTCGCATCCAAGGCGACCGGATTCCCGATCGCGAAGATCGCCGCCAAGCTCGCGGTCGGCTATACCCTCGACGAGCTCGCGAACGACATCACCGGTTCCGAGGGCGGTCATTTCATGCCGGCGTCGTTCGAGCCGACGATCGACTACGTCGTCACGAAGGTTCCGCGCTTCGCGTTCGAGAAATTCAAGCAGGCCAACGACCGCCTGACCACGCAGATGAAGTCGGTCGGCGAGGTGATGGCGATCGGCCGCACGTTCAAGGAATCACTGCAGAAGGCGTTGCGCGGGCTGGAAGTAGGGGTCGACGGCTTCAACCTGAAGACCGTCGATCCCGACACGATCGCCGATGAGCTCGCGTATCCGCGCGGTGAGCGCATCTGGTACGTGGCCGACGCGTTCGGGATCGGCATGAGTGTCGCGGAGCTGCATGCGCACACGAAGATCGATCCATGGTTCCTCGCGCAGATCAAGGAAATCGTCGACACGGAGCTTGCTGTCGAGAAGCGCACGCTCGACTCGATCGGCAGGGATGACCTGCGCGAGCTGAAGCGAATGGGCTTCTCCGATCGCCGGCTCGCGCATCTGTTGAAGACGACCGAAAGCGACGTGCGCAATCGCCGCCACGCACTCGGTGTGCGTCCCGTCTACAAGCGCGTCGACACCTGCGCTGCCGAGTTCGCGACGCGCACCGCGTACCTCTACTCGACCTACGAGGACGAGAGCGAGGCGGAGCCGACCGATCGCAGGAAAATCATGGTGCTGGGCGGCGGCCCCAACCGCATCGGGCAGGGCATCGAGTTCGATTACTGCTGCGTGCATGCGGCGATGGCGCTCTCGGAGGACGGCTTCGAGACGATCATGGTCAACTGCAATCCGGAGACTGTCTCGACCGATTACGACACGTCCGATCGGCTGTACTTCGAGCCGCTGACGCTCGAGGACGTGCTCGAGATCGTGCACGTCGAGAAGCCTTGGGGCGTGATCGTGCAGTTCGGCGGACAGACGCCGCTCAAGCTCGCGCGCGACCTCGAGGCGAACGGCGTGCCGATCATCGGCACCCCGCCCGACATGATCGACATGGCCGAGGATCGCGAGCGCTTCCAGAAGATGCTGCATCGCGCGGGCCTTCGCCAACCGCCCAACCGCACCGCGCGCACCGAGGCAGAAGCGCTCGCGGCTGCGGAGGCAATCGGTTACCCGCTGGTCGTACGCCCGTCGTACGTGCTGGGTGGCCGCGCAATGGAGATCGTCCACGAGCCACGCGATCTCGAGCGCTACATGAAAGAAGCGGTGAAGGTATCGAACGACAGTCCGGTGCTGCTCGACCGCTTCCTCAACGACGCGATCGAAGTCGACGTCGATGCGGTATCGGACGGCAAGGACGTCGTCATCGGCGGCATCATGGAGCACATCGAGCAGGCGGGCGTGCATTCCGGCGATTCGGCGTGCTCGCTGCCACCGTTTTCGCTGTCGGCCGAATTGCAGGACGAATTGCGGCGACAGACGATCGTGATGGCGCAGGCGCTTTCCGTCGTCGGCCTGATGAATGTGCAGTTCGCGATCCAGACCGAGCCCGACGGCAAGCCGGTCGTGTACGTGCTCGAAGTCAACCCGCGTGCGTCGCGCACCGTCCCTTACGTATCGAAAGCGACCGGGCGGCCGTTGGCGAAGATCGCCGCGCGCTGCATGGTCGGCAAGACGCTCGCCGAGCAGCGTGTGATCGGCGAGATCGTGCCGCGGTACTTCTCGGTGAAGGAAGCGGTGTTTCCGTTCATCAAGTTTCCCGGCGTCGACACGATCCTCGGTCCCGAGATGAAATCGACCGGCGAGGTGATGGGCGTCGGCGAAACCTTCGCCGAAGCGTTCCTGAAGAGCCAGCTCGCGGCGAGCGTGAAGCTGCCGATGTCGGGACGCGTTTTCGTGAGCGTCAAGGATCGCGACAAGGCGTCTGCGATCGAGGTCGCGCGCAAGTTGCATGCGCTTGGCTACGAGATCGTCGCAACCCGCGGTACGGCCGCGGCGCTGGCGGCGGCGGGCGTAGCGGTGACGGCGGTCAACAAGGTCAAGGAAGGACGTCCGCATATCGTCGACATGATCGTCAACGACGAGATCGCGCTCGTCATCAACACGGTCGAGGAAAAGCGCTCGTCGATCCAGGACAGCTACACGATTCGCCGCGCGGCATTGCACGACCAGGTGCCGACGTTCACGACGATCGCCGGCGCCCGCGCTGCGGCGACCGGCATGGAGCATTTGCGCGATCTTGTCCCGTATCCGCTGCAGGCATTGCATCGGGCGCTTTGATTTCGCTCGACCGAAGCGCTCGGTCGCATTCCCAGAGCGCATGCAAGGCGTGCGCAAAGATCGCTTGCGCATGCATCGATTCGTGTCGATGATGGAGTCATCGACCGGCAGTGCTTACGCGCTTGGTCCATGCACTCCGGTCATCCATCACGAAAGGCATCGAGATGCAATCGAATGGCTCGCTGCGCCCCGCGGCGATGCTCGTCTTCACGACGCTCGTGTGGGGCGCCATGTTCGCGATCGCGAAGGGTGCGCTCGGCGCGATCGACGCGTTCTGGCTGACGACCTGGCGTTACGTGCCGGCGTCGCTGACGATGATCGGACTCCTTTGGGCCGTCGAGGGTCGCCGCGCGTTCACGCTCGATGGCGCGGCACCGAAACTATGGATTTTCGGCTCGCTCGGCTTCGCCGGCTTCAGCATCCTGGGTTACCTCGGCCTCGCACGCTCGCGGCCCGAGCACGCGGCGATCATCGTCGCGCTGATGCCGCTCGTCACGGCAGTCGCGAACTGGCTCTTGCGCGGACGCAAGCCGGGTGGCATCACGCTGGCTGCAACGCTCGTCGCGCTCGCGGGTGCGCTGCTCGTCATCACGAAAGGGCACCTGCACGCCATCACCGGTGGAACGCTGTCGGCGGATGGTCTCGTGCTGGCAGGCATGATCTGCTGGATCGCCTACACGATGGGCGCGGCGACGCTTCCACATTTCAGCACGCTGCGCTACACGGCGCAGAGCATGGCGCTCGGCACGCTGACGATCGTCGCCGTCACCCTGGGTGCAACAGTCGGCGGCTTCGCGCATGTGCCGAGCGCGTCGATCGTCGTCGACCACGGCGTGGATGTGGCGTACCTGTCGCTGATCGCCGGCGTGCTCGCGGTTTTCGCCTGGAACGCCGGCATCGCGGCGCTCGGCCCGGCGAACGGCGTGCTGTTCATCAACCTGGTGCCGATCACCGCCTTCGCGATCGGCATCGCGCAGGGGCACCGCTTCGGCGCAATCGAAATCGCGGGCGCGCTGCTCGTGATCGGCTCGCTGATTGCAAGCAGCATCGCGGGGCGCGTACCGGTCGCACGATCCGCCAAATTCGCGTAAACTTTGGCGTACGGCCGGAGGCGGTTCCCGCTTCCGGTCGTTTCGCTTTCTGGTGACGCGAATGATCAAGGTACCCATGACCATCGAAGGTGCAGCTCGCCTCAAGGCCGAATTGCATCGGCTGAAGACCGTCGAGCGACCGGCGGTGATCCAGGCGCTCGCCGAAGCGCGCTCGCACGGCGATCTGTCGGAGAACGCGGACTACGACGCGGCGAAGGAGCGGCAGGGCTTCATCGAGGGGCGCATCTCGGATCTCGAGTCGAAGCTCGCGCACGCGCAGGTGATCAATCCCGCCGACCTCGACGCCGAAGGACGCGTCGTTTTCGGTGCGACCGTCGAGGTCGAGGACCTCGACAGCGGCGAGCGCAACACGTACCAGATCGTCGGCGACGACGAGGCCGACATCAAGCAGAGCAAGATTTCGGTGAATTCGCCGATCGCGCGGGCCCTGATCGGCAAGAGCGAAGGCGATACTGCAGAAGTGCAGGCGCCCGGGGGGCTCCGCGGCTACGAGATCGTCGCGGTTCGTTACGGCTAGACGTGCGTCAGAGCGGTGCGCTCGCCCGCGGCACGCTGGCGATCTGAATCGGCGCGTCTCGGTCGTCGATCGCCGCCAAGCGGCCGTCGACGAACGCCAGCTGCCGCGTTTCGCCGTTGCGATCGTACGTCCACGTCTCCCGCCAGGTCTCGTGACGCCCGCTTCGCGCAATCCTGCTCGGGCGGCCCCACTGCGGGATGTTCAGCACCTGGTCGTCGGTCATGCCGAGCGCGATCGACGTGCGAAACGGGAATGCGTCCTGCGTATCGGGCGCCACGGGCGACGGCGAAACATCCAGCGGCATGCCGCTCGGTGCAACCGTCGCCGGATCGCTCGACGGGCTCATTGCGCCGTCGCGCTGGGGTGGATCGGCGTAGCCGGGCAACCGTACCAGGCCGGCGTCGCGCTCCGACGGCACGCACGGGGCGTTCTGGTAGCCGACGACATTGCCACTGACGCATTTGTGAATGTCCTGCGCGGCCGCGACGCCTGTGAGCGCCAGGGCCGCGGGGACCAGCATCCAGAATCGGCGTTTCATTGCGTTCGTCAACCTCGAATTCGTCACGAACGCTAAGGTGCCCTGTGCACGCCCGCACGTGCATCGGCCGCGTGCGCGCACGCGTGTAGGAATTGACGAAGCGAGCGCGGCCGCTCATGCGATTTCGACGATGAAGTCGGGATCGAAATGCGCGTTCTCGTCCACGCCGTTCACCGCGTAACCGCGTGGATTGCACACCACGCGAGTGCCATTGACGACGTAATCGAAGCTGTCGTGCGTATGGCCGTGAATCCAAAGATCGACGCGTGCGCCATCCAGCAAGCGTTCAAGATCCGAAATGAAGCACCCGTTCAACACGGAATCGCGAAACCGGGAATGAATGCTTTTCGGCGAAGGCGCATGGTGAGTGACGACGACGGTGGGACCGGCGAACGGTTGCGCAAGCTGCTCGCCCAGAAAGCGGGCATGCACGGCGAAGCGGGCAGCCGAATCATCGGGCGTGAAGACGGTCGGCGAATCCTCGGTTGCACGGATGCGCGAAAAGTCGCGCATGAAGCGCCGTCCTTCCTGCATCGCACGCTCGCGGCGATCGGCGCCTTGCAGCATGAAGTCGGTCCACAGCGTGCTGCCGACGAACCGGATGCCGTGGAGCTCGATCACGTCGTCGTCGAGCAGGCGCACATTCGTACCTGCGCAGAGGCTACGCAGCGTCGCCAGCGTTCCGTCGATGCTGCCGCCGTAGAACTCGTGGTTGCCCGGCACGTACAACGCAGGTTTGCGCAGCGCTGTCGCCCATTCGATCGCCTGCGCCGGGCGCGCGATATCGCCGGCGAGGATGACGATGTCGGCGTCGTTGTCGGGCGGCGCGAGCGCGCCCTGACCAAGATGCAGGTCGGAGAGAATGTTGAGCTTCAATGCGGACTTTCGAAGCGACGCGACACGCGAGGGCTGCGAAACCGACGACGCGACGGGCAGCCTGACAGTAACCGGAACGAGGAGCGATAGTGGCCGAACCCGTCATCGACATGTTTCCACTCGGCTTTCAGTGGCGCACGCTGGACCCGTTCCTGTTCTGCGTCCACCATCGCGACGCCTACCCGGCGGGCAACGCCGAAATGGGGCCGCCGCGCGCAGCGCTGGCCGGCCGCGACATCGGGCAGGACTTCGCCGGCAGGGATGGCTGGAACATGTACCACGGCGACACCGTGCCGGGATTTCCCGCACATCCGCATCGCGGCTTCGAGACGGTCACGATCGTCGAGCGCGGCTTCGTCGATCATGCCGATTCGGCGGGTGCCGAGGCCCGTTACGGCATGGGCGACGTGCAATGGCTGTCGGCAGGCGATGGCGTCGTGCACAGCGAGATGTTTCCGCTGCTCGCGACCGCTCGTCCAAATCCGCTCGAGTTGGCGCCCGCGGGGCGAGTCAGTGATTGTCGCGCGGTACGGCCGATCCCGAACGGCCGACGAGAAAGTCGAGATCCGCGCCGTCGTTGGCCTGCAGCACGTGATCGACGTAAAGCTTTACGTAGCCGCGCTCGCCGTGCGACGCCGGCGGCGTCCACGCGGCGCGACGGCGCACGAGCTCTTCGTCGTCGACGTTCACATGCAGCCGCCGCTCGGCCACGTCGAGCGTGATCATGTCGCCGTTTTGCACCAGCGCGAGCGGCCCGCCGGCCGCGGATTCGGGTGCCGTATGCAGCACGACGGTGCCGTACGCGGTGCCGGACATCCGCGCATCGGAGATGCGAACGATATCGGTGATGCCGCGCTTCAGAAGCTTCGGCGGCAGCGGCATGTTGCCCACTTCCGCCATGCCGGGATAGCCCTTCGGCCCGCAGTACTTCAGCACCATCACCGAGCTCTCGTCGATGTCGAGCGCCTCGTCGTTGATCCGCGCGTTCAGGTCCTCGATCGATTCGAACACGACGGCGCGTCCGGTGTGGCGCAGCAGATGCGGCGAGGCGGCCGACGGTTTGATGATCGCGCCGTCCGGCGCGAGATTGCCGCGGAGCACGGCGATGCCGGAATCGTGCTTGAACGGCTCGTCGAAGCTGCGCACGACATCGGGCTTCCAGCATTGCGCGTCGCGGTTGTTCTCGCCGATCGTGCGTCCGTTCACCGTCAGCGCGTTCTCGTGCAGCAGGCCGTGCCGGGCAAGCTCGCGAATCACGACCGGCAACCCGCCCGCTTCGAAGAAGTCTTCCATCAGGTAACGACCCGATGGCATGATGTCGACGAGGCAATGCACGCCGCGGCCGAGGCGATCCCAATCATCGAGCGACAGCTTCACGCCGATGCGCCGCGCGATCGCGATCAAATGGACGACTGCGTTCGTCGAGCCGCCGATGCCGGCGTTGACGCGGATCGCATTCTCGAACGCTTCGCGCGTCAGGATCTCCGAGAGCTTCGTATCGCTCTGCACGAGCTCGACGATGCGTCGTCCCGCCTCGCGCGCGATCAGGTTGCGCCGCGCATCGACCGCGGGAATCGCCGCGTTGCCCGGCATGCCGACGCCGAGCGCCTCGACCATGCACGCCATCGTGGACGCAGTGCCCATCGTCATGCAGTGCCCGTGCGACCTATGCATGTCTGCCTCGGCCTCGTGGAATTCCTGCAATGTGATCTGGCCTGCGCGAAGCTGCTCGCTCATCGAGATGACGTTCGTGCCCGAGCCGATCGGCTTGCCGCAATGGATGCCGCGCAGCATCGGTCCGCCCGACACGCCGATCGTCGGAATGTCGACGCTCGAGGCGCCCATCAACAGCGCCGGCGTCGTCTTGTCACAACCCATCAGCAGCACGACGCCGTCGAGCGGATTCGCGCGGATCGATTCCTCGACGTCCATCGAGGCGAGATTGCGGTAGAGCATCGCCGTGGGCCGCAGCATCGTCTCGCCGAGCGACATCACCGGAAACTCGAGCGGGAAGCCGCCCGCGTCGAGCACGCCGAAGCGCACGTGCTCGGCAATCGTGCGGAAATGCGAGTTGCAGGGCGTCAATTCGGACCACGTGTTGCAAATGCCGATCACGGGCCGGCCTTCGAACTGGTCCTGTGGAAAGCCACGGTTCTTGAGCCAGGAACGGTAGTAGAAGCCCATCTTGTCCTGGCGCGCGAACCACGCTTCGCTGCGCAATTTCCGCTTCGTCATGTTCTCAATCCTCGAAAGCGTCGGCGGGGCGTCGCATCGGCGTGAGGCGCCGCCACGCGCCGGCGATCGTCGGCCAGCACAGAAGCAGCAGGCCGATCGTCGTCAACGTCGCGACGAGCGGATTCGACCAGAAGATCGCCAGTGATCCCTTCGACATGATCATCGATTGCCGGAATGCGTCTTCCGCCTTGTCGCCCAGCACCATCGCGAGCACGAGCGGCGCGATCGGATAGTCGAGCTTCTTGAACGCATAGCCGGCGATGCCGAACAGTACCGCGAAGAGCAGGTCGGGCTTGCTGGCAGCCACCGTATACGCGCCGATGAAGCAGACGACGACGATCATCGGTCCGATGATCGCGAATGGAATGCGCAGGATCGCGGCGAACATCGGCACGGTCGACAGCACGAGCACGACGGCGACGATATTGGCGACGTACATGCTCGCGATCAGTCCCCAGACGAAATCGGGACGATCGACGAAGAGCGTCGGGCCGGGATTCAGGCCCCAGATCATCAGCCCGCCGAGCATCACGGCCGACGTCGCGGATCCGGGAACGCCCAGCGCGAGCATCGGCAGCATCGCGCTCGTGCCGGCCGCATGATCGGCGGTCTCCGGCGAAATGACGCCTTCGGGCTCGCCGTTGCCGAAGAACCTGCCGCGTTTCGAGAAGCGCTTGGCAAGACCGTAGCTCATGAACGAGGCCGCCGTCGGGCCGCCGGGCGTGATCCCCATCCAGCAACCGATTGCGCTGCCGCGAAGCAGCGCGATCCAGTGTCTCGGCATCGTGCGAATCGTGTCGAGGACGGCGCGTGGGCTGATGCGCGCTTTGACGCCATCGAAGCGGAGGCCTTCCTCCATGCTGATCAGCAGTTCGCCCAAACCGAAGAGCCCGATCACCGCGACGAGGAAGCTCACGCCCGACACGAGCACGTCGAAGCCGAACGTGAGGCGCAGGCTGCCGGAGATCGTGTCCATGCCGATCGTCGCAAGGGCCAGCCCGAGACCCATCGATACGAGCGTCTTGAGCGGTGCCGCGCCGCCCAGACCGACGAAGCTCGCGAACGCGACGAAGTAGACGGCGAAGTATTCGGCCGATCCGAACTTCAGCGCAAAATTGGCCGCCCAGCCGGACAGCAGCGTGATCAGGATGACGCCAACCAACGCGCCGAACGCGGCGGACAGGAAGGCGAGCGTCAGCGCCTGCGCGGGCTTTCCGCTTCGCGCGAGCGGATAGCCGTCGAACGTCGTCGCGACCGACGATGGCTCTCCGGGAATGTTGAACAGGATCGACGTCGTCGAGCCACCGAACAGCGCGCCCCAGTACATGCTGGTGAGCAGGATGATCGCCGCGACCGGATTCATTCCGAACGTCAGCGGCAGCAGCAGCGTGACGCCGTTCGGCGCGCCGAGGCCGGGCAGCACGCCGACCA
>JAICLP010000132.1 GCA_025925475.1 Burkholderiales bacterium
CGCATAGCCCCGGCCCGGATTGCCGAGGCCGGCGACGAGGCGGATCGGCACGGGCATCGTAGGTCGACGGCGTTACTTCTTCTTTTCTTCCTTCTTGCCGCCCTTCTCTTCGACCTTCGTTTCGGCCGGTGCGGCCTCGGCGGGTGCGGCAGCGGCTGCTCCGGTCGCAGCTTCGCCTTCAGCGGCGGTCTCGGCCTCGGCAGGCGCCTTCGGCACGACGGCCGTCGCGACGACCGGATCGCCGGAGCGCGTGGAAGCGGCCGTCACGCCCGACGGCAGCTTCACGCCCGACACGTGCAGCGAATGCCCGGTGTCGAGATTGGACAGGTCGACCTCGATGTACTCGGGCAGATCCTTCGGCAGGCACGCGATGTCGAGTTCCGTCATCACGTGGCTGATGACGGCAGCCTGCACCTTGACCGCTGGCGACTGGTCCTCGTTGACGAAGTGCAGCGGGACCTTCATGTGGATCTTGCGTGCCGGATCGATGCGCTGGAAGTCGACGTGCAGCACCTCGTGACGGAACGGGTGCATCTGCACGTCGCGCAACAGCACCTGCGTCGTCGCCCCGTCGACCTTCATCGTGAGGATCGACGAGTGGAACGCCTCGTTGCGAAGCGCGTGCACCAGCGCGTTGTGGTCGAGCTCGATCGGTTGCGGCGCGCCGGTGCCGCCGTAGACGATGCCGGGCGCCTTGCCGGTGCGCCGCATGCGTCGGGAGGCGCCGCGACCTTCGGTCGCGCGTGGAAATGCGGTGAATTCGATCGTGGCCATGTTGGCGACTCCTTGGTCGGGAAAGTCTGCGGCCTTCCGGAATGGCTACCGGTCGTCCGCGAATGGTCGCGTGCGCGCCGATTGAACGCGCGGCGGGAAAACGTGGGATTTTAGCAGAAACGCGTCAGACGCGATGCCGCCGCGCCGCGGCCCAGCCGTGCCGCTCGTGCAGCGCATCGCCTTCGTCGACGTCGGCAGGCACGGGCAGCCGGTCCAGCACCTGCCGAATCTCGCCGTGCACGACCGCGACGCTCGGCTCGTCGTGCACGTAGCGCCAATAATGCTGCGAGAATTCGGTCTCCGTCCCGGGCACGCTCGACGGCGCGATCAGGCGCTCGACCTCCGCGCGAATCGCCGAGGCATCGTCTTCCGCGGGCGCAGGGTCGGACTCGAGGAACACGTCGAGATCGACGATCAGCTCGGACAGTGCGCGCAGCCAGGCAAACTGCGGATCGGTCGTCAGGATCGAAAGCCACGCACCCGGCTGGATGACCGTCAGGCGCTCCGTTTCGAGGTCGCGGCGTGCGCGCTCGGCGAGCACACGGTGCAGCGACCTCAGCGCGCTCGCAAGGGCTGCGAGCCGAGATCTCGTTGCCTTCCCGTCAGCCACCGCGCCTCTGATCACTATCCTCTGATATTTGATCCCTGATCACGGCATCACCTGTCCGCCGTTCACTTCGAGGATCTGGCCCGTGACGAATCCGGACAGCGCGTCGGACGCAAGATACAGAAACGCGCCCGCGCATTCTTCCGGCGCGCCGAGGCGATTCATCGGGATCGACGCCTTGAACGCCTCGAGCATCGCCGGCGTCGAATAGCGCTCGTGAAACGGCGTGACGATCACGCCCGGCGATACCGCGTTGACGCGGATGTGGTCCTTGACGAGCTCCTTCGCGAGGCCATGCGTGAACGTCGACACGAAGCCCTTCGCCGACGCATAGAGCGCCGCGCCGTTGCCGCCGCCGCTTCGCGCGGCGACCGACGTCACGTTGATGATGTTGCCGCGCCCGGCGCGCCGCATGTGCGGCACGGCGGCCGAGGAGCACGTGACGAGCGAGCGCACGTTGAGATCGATCACGGCGTCGAAGACCTCGTCGTCGATCTCGGCGATCGGCACGCGGGCGACGAGTCCGCCCGCGTTGTTGACCAGGATGTCGAGACCGCCGAAGTGCTCGGCCGTTGCATTGACGACCTCGCGCGCCTTCGCCGACGACGTCAGGTCGCCGCCGACGAGCAACGCCTGCGCGCCGGCGAAGCGCACGTCGGCTGCAACTTCCTCGGCACGATTGAGGCTCGCGTTGTAGTGGATCGCAACCCGGCATCCGGCGCTCGCGAATGCGCGCGCCGCAGCGGCGCCGATGCCGGTCGATGCGCCGGTGACGAGCACCGATTTGCCGGCGAGGTCGGGAGCGATGGTCTGAGTCATGCGGCAACGCCTGTTCGCGGTCTCTATTCGGTAAAGAGCGAAGACACCGATTCCTCGTTGGAAATCCGCGTCATCGTCTCGGCCAGAAGCTGTGCACACGACAGCTGCCGGATCTTCGGGCACGCCTGGGCGTCGGCCGACAGCGGGATCGTGTCGGTGACGACGATCTCGTCCATGTCCGACGCCGCGATGCGCGGCACGGCGCCCCCCGACAGGACTGCGTGCGTGCAATACGCAACGACCTTGTCCGCGCCGTGTTCCTTGAGCGCCGTCGCGGCCTTCACCAGCGTATTGGCGGTGTCCACGATGTCGTCCATGATCACGCAGGTGCGGCCGTTCACGTCGCCGATGATGTTCATCACTTCGGCGACGTTGGCCTTCGGCCGCCGCTTGTCGATGATCGCGAGATCGGAGTCGAGGCGCTTCGCGATCGCGCGAGCGCGGACGACGCCGCCCACGTCGGGCGAGACGACGAGCAGGTTGTCGTAGTTGCGCTTCCACAGGTCGCCGAGCAGAACCGGCGTCGCATAGATGTTGTCGACGGGGATGTTGAAGAAGCCCTGGATCTGGTCGGCGTGCAGGTCCATCACCATCACGCGGTTGACGCCGACGGTCGTCAGCATGTCGGCGATGACCTTCGCCGTGATCGGCACGCGCGCCGAGCGCGGGCGGCGATCCTGCCGCGCATAACCGAAGTAGGGGATCGCAGCGGTGACGCGTGCGGCCGACGCACGCTTCAGCGCGTCGACCATCACGAGCACTTCCATCAGGTTGTCGTTCGTCGGCGCGCAGGTCGACTGGAGCACGAACACGTCGCGGCCGCGTACGTTCTCGAGCAGTTCGACCATCACCTCGCCGTCGGAAAAGCGGCCGACGACGGCACGCCCGAGGCTGATGTTCAGATGCCGGCAGACCGCTTCGGCGAGTTTGGGATTCGCGTTGCCGGTAAAGATGCGCATTCTCTCGAAGGCCATCGGTCGACGGGAAGACGGAGGGGATCGGCCCTGGGCGCACGAAGCCGTGCGGCCAGCATGATTTCACGCAACGTCGAGAAAGCGCGTGGGGAAGGGCTGGGGAGGAAGGATTCGAACCCTCGAATGCCGGAATCAAAATCCGGTGCCTTAACCAACTTGGCGACTCCCCAGCGGAAAAATCGACGCGCCGGTCCGCCTTCGCGACGAACCGCGTATGTCATGCAGCGAACGACGCCAACGGATGTCGCGCGAGCGTTCGCACGACGAATCCCGGCACGCCCGCCGGCAGCAACGCCAAGGCACGCCGCGCATCGCGTTTGGCATCGAACGCCGCGAACACGCATGCGCCCGAACCTGTCATGCGTGCCTGCTTTGATGCCCGACGCAACGCCTGCATGGCCTCGCCCACTTGCGGAAACTGCGATACCGCGGTGGCCTCGAGGTCGTTGTGCCCGTAACCTTCGGAAAAGACGTTCATTTTCGCCGACGGCGTCGCTCGTGTCAATTCAGGCGACGCGAAAATCGATGCGGTCGGCACGTGCACGCGCGGCATCGCGAGCGCGATCCAGTATGCCGGAATCGACATCGGCGTGAGCAGGTCGCCGATGCCGCGGGCAAGCGCGGGGCCGTCGCCGAGAAAGAACGGAACGTCGGCACCGAGCGTTGTGCCGATGCGCATGAGTTCGACTCGTGAAAGGCCGAGCGACCACAGTCGATTCAATCCGAGCAGTACGCTCGCGGCGTCGGAACTGCCGCCGCCCAGGCCCGCGCCCTGCGGAATGCGCTTGCTGACGCGAATCGACGCACCACGCGAGACTCCCGCCGATTCGCGCAGTGCATGCGCCGCACGAACCGTCAGATCGTCGCGTTCGGCAACGCCCGCAACGCCGGCCTCGCGCACGATCGTTTCATCGTTGCGAACGCCAAGCTCGATCGTGTCGGCAAGATCGATCGGCACGAACAGCGATTCGAGCGTGTGGTAGCCATCGGCGCGTCGTCCGGTGACATGCAGGAACCAATTGAGCTTCGCGGGCGCGGCGAGCGTGAGCCTTTCGATCGGCATTTCCGCGTCCCGCTTCTGCGACGGGTCGGCGTCAGCCGCGGCGATCGACGACGACGCGCACCTCGATCGGGTCGGCGCCCGGATAGGAGAGCGTCACGCGAAAAGGCGCCTGCGCCGAGTCGTCGGCGTACGCATAGACGATATCCCACCCATCCTGGCGCAACTCGGAGACGCGGCCCGCGGCGTCGCGGTCGACGCGAAACGGCGCGCCGGGCCGCGGCCGCGCGCGGATCCACGAGGCGAGCCCGTCGACGGGAATCGTCACGCCGAAGGCGCGTTGGGTGAGAGCACGCCACGTCGGTGCGCTCTCGCGGCGACCGTCCGAAAGTTGCACGGTCGCCTCGCTCGCATTGCCTTCGAGCTTGGCGAGCGTCTGGCCGAGCGGCGTCGACAACTCGATCGTGTCGTGCGCCGGGTCGTGCTGCCATGAAAAGCTGCCTGCGACGGCGTTGTCGCCACGGTGGGCCGAGATGCGTCCGCCGAGCACGAACGGCGAATCGGCGGTCGAGAGGGGCGGCTGCGAAACAGGCGCCGGCGGCACGGTCGCGCAAGCGGCGAGCGCGAGCGCAACGACGACCAGCGCGCGTTTCACCGCGGCGCCCGGCTTCGCGCTTCCTTCCGGCTCACGGTTCGAAGCGCTTCACGGTCTCCTTCAGCACCGTGTTGTCGGGATTCGAATCGAGTTGCGCTTTCCACACCGCCCGCGCCTTGTCGTGCTCGCCCTTGCGCCACAGCACTTCGCCGAGATGCGCGGCGATTTCCGCATCGGGCCGCCCGTCGAGCGCCTGCTGCAGATAGTGCTCGGCGTCGTCGAAGCGTCCCAGGCGATAGAACGCCCAGCCGAGGCTGTCGAGGATGAACGGGTCCGTCGGTGCGAGCTTGTGCGCGCGCTCGATGAAACCCAGGCCCTCGTCGGTACGCGAGGTCCGATCGACGAGCGTGTAGCCGAGCGCGTTCAGCGCCTGCGCATCGTCGGGTCGCAGCGAGATCAGGTGCTTGAGCTTCGTCTCCGCCTCGTCGACCTTGTCGAGCTTCTCGGCGACCATCGCGAGGTCGTAGATCAGGTCGGGCGAGTCGGGGTCGGCGGCGAGTCCGCGCACGAGAACATCGTAGGCGCCGGCGTCGTCGCCGGCGTCGCGCAGAAGCTGCGCTTCCGCCTGGTTCAGCTGCACCTTCTGGTCGCGCGTGACCGCGTTGAGGCTCGCGAACCACTGCTTCGCTTTCGCGAGCTTGCCCTCCTTGCCGTACAGCGCGCCGATGCGAAGCTTCGAGAGCCACGCGCGGTCCCCGTCGGTGACCGCCTGGTAGTGCTCGATCGCCGTGCTCCACTGCTTCGTTTCCTCGGCGGCCTGTGCCAGATAGAGGTCGATGACGCCAGGCTCGCCGTAGCCGGCCGACTTGAGATCGGCCAGAAGCCGCGTCGCTTCCGGATAGTCCTTCATTTCGAGCGCGATCGTCGCGACGGCGAATTCGAGGTCGCGCGAGCTGCGGTCGCGGTCCCAGAGCTTCTGCATCAGCGCACGCGCGTCGGCGAAGCGCTTGCGCTCGACGTAGCGCTGCGCCAGCGCGCCGGCGGCGCTTTTCGCGTCGGGATTCGCGGCGACGAACGTCTCGAGCGTCTTGATCGCGTCGAGCGGCGAATCGCGCGCGACGATGTCGGCCTTCAGGATTACCGCACGCTCCCACGACGGACGCAATTCCAGCGCCTTGTCGATTTGGTCGCGCGCCTCCTTCGCGGCCGTCGCGTCGTCGATCCCGACGCCGAACGCCGCCACCGCCACCGCATAGTGCGCTTCGGGCGTCTTCGGATACGGCTTCGCCACTTCGCGGACGAGCGACAGCACCGCGTGCTTGTCCGATTGCTCCGAAAACAGGCGGTTCAACTGCATGAATACATCGCCGACGCCGGCGCCGGTCAGCGCGGCGTTCGCGAGCACGTGCTCGATGCGGCCGCGGAGCTCGTCGTTCGCGGCGGTGCTCGGGATCGCGCCGGTGTTGTTGTTCGCTTCGAGCGCGGCGAGCACATGCTTCGGCCGCTCGGCATTCGGATCGAGGTGCTCCCACAGGTCGGCTGCGTCGTGAACGAGCGTGCGATCGCGTGAGGCGATCGCGACTTCGGTGGCGCGCTCGGCGAAGCGCGCGTCCTGCGTGGTGCGCGCGAAATCAAGGTACGCGCGCGCCGAGACCGCAAGATCGCCGCGCTGCAGCGCGACGTCGGCGAGCAGCAGCCGGTAGAAGAGGTCCGCATTGAGCTCGACCTTCGGCTTCGACGGCGTTGCCGTGTCGTTCGTCGACTTCGATGGCGTCGCCGCGTCGTCATCCGGTTGCGACGGCGTCGCGCCATCGTTCGCCGGTTGCGACGCGGGTGGCGTTGCATTCGGCTCCTCGGCATACGCGGGCGCCGATGCGGCGAGCGCGAGGACGACGCCGACGAACACGGCGCGCAGCGGAAAGCGGACGATCATTGCTTCGATTCCAGATAATGCGGCATGCGAACCCGACAGATTAAGCTATAGTCGCGGCGCTCACAAATTGCGCGCGACGTCCCGCGCGCCTGCCTTGCCGGCTGGCATCGCCGCGACGTTTCCCGTTTCATGCCCGAACTCCCGGAAGTCGAAACGACGCGGCGCGGCATCGCGCCTCATGTGGTCGGCCGGCGCGTCGTGCGGATCGACGTCTACGACTCCCGGCTGCGCTGGCCGGTTCCCGCCGACCTCGACGCGCGGATGCGCGGACGCACGATCGATCGCGTCGACCGGCGCAGCAAGTACCTGTTGTTCCATGCCGGCGACGCCGCGCTGCTCGTGCATCTCGGCATGACGGGAACGCTCCGGGTTTTTCGCGAGCCGCCGCCGCGGCGCACGCACGACCACGTCGACATCGTACTCGACGACGGAACGCTGCTGCGCTATCACGATCCGCGCCGGTTCGGTGCAATGCTCTGGCTCGCGGCGCCGCGCGACGGTCATCCACTGCTCGATTCGCTCGGCCCGGAGCCTTTCGATGCCGCGTTCGACGCCACCTATCTCTGGCGCACGACGCGCTCGCGCCGCGCCGCGATCAAGCTCGCATTGATGGACAATCGCGTCGTCACAGGCGTCGGCAACATCTATGCGAACGAAGCGCTGTTCCGCGCCGGGATTCACCCGGGAACGCGCGCGAACCGATTGTCGAAGGCGCGCCTTGCGCGACTCGTCGACGCGGTGCGCGACGTGCTGCAGGCCGCGATCGCGAAGGGCGGCAGCACGCTTCGCGATTACGTCGGATCGGACGGCGCGTCGGGCTACTTTCAGCTGGACTATTTCGTTTACGGACGTGAAGGGTCCGCGTGCCGCGTCTGCGGCGGCACGATCCGGCAGACGCGGCAGGGCGGTCGCTCGTCGTTTTACTGCGTGAACTGCCAACGCCGCTGATCGTCCCGTTTCCCGGCGGGATTGGCTGTCACTGTGCGGCAGGTGACGACGGCGCACGGCGCGATTGGATCGCGGCCGCCCGACGTGCGGCGCGCGATGCCAGACGAGCGCGCACCGCTCCTCGAAGGGCGCTCGCCGCCATTTCGCTCGCTCGAAACCGGCGATTCATAGGGCACGACTTGTGCTTTCCGGTTCTCGATCGGCCGCGAGTCACGATTGACCAATACAACGAACACCCGGGGCAGGGAGGCGGCTTGAATCCTTCGCGGGATCTCGCCGCTCGTTTCGAGGCGTATGCCGACTGGCGGCGCAGGCTGTCGGCCGGCGTGTCGGCGCTTTTCGACTGGCTGTCGCAGCAGGACCTCGCCGATGCGCAGGTCGAGGCGAAGGTCCAGCACATCCTCGAGCGGCTGCAGCAGGACAAGCTGGTCGTCGCGTTCGTCGCCGAGTTCTCTCGCGGCAAATCGGAGCTCATCAATGCGATCTTCTTCGCCGACTTCGGGCAGCGCCTGCTGCCGTCCTCGGCCGGGCGCACGACGATGTGCCCGACCGAACTGCTTTACGACCCCTCGCGCCCGC
>JAICLP010000252.1 GCA_025925475.1 Burkholderiales bacterium
CGAGTGAATGGGCAGCAACGAGGGGCCGCCCGCTAATGCATGGCGGCTGGCGACGAAAAGGGCTTGTCTGCGTCGACAACGAACATGACGAGCGCGTGCAGATCGGTCGAACCACTGCTGGACACCTGCATCGCGATGCCGGCAGCCCCACCAGGTTCGCCTTGCCCGGCCTTCACGCGCTTCACCCCGTCGGCACCGCGAATGCTTTGTTCTCCGGTGAGCACCAGGAAAGCCTCGGAGCCGGGATGACTGTGGACGTGCGTCACGCTGCCTGGCGGACCGCTGGCGTCGTTGATCCGGAGAAGGTATTGATGCGCACTGACGCGTGGAATCGGGCCGATTTCGGCGACCTTCGTACCGTTAGAAGGTGCGCCACCCGCGGGACCAAGCGTAAACAGCCAGACCTTCCCGGCGGTCTCGGCCACCAGCGACCACTCGCCGGCCGCCGCCTTGGCCTGGTCGAGCGAACCGAAGGTCTCGACTCGCCAAAACAATTCACCCTGCGGCAGCTCGCTGACCTTCTTCTGCGCGAGGGGCTTGACCACCAGCGGTTGCTGTGCGACGGCCAATGACGCCATCGACCAGGCAATAACGACAATCACCGCTCGCTGTAGCAGGAGAAACGGATTCATCGAGCAACCCTCCATTGCCAGACGGCGCTTCGAGGGTCAGAGAACGAACAAGTTCTCTCCGGATACAGTTTGTAACGAATGTGCCTTGCAAGACCACACGGTGGTTCCAATCAGCGAAAGTGGTGCGACGCTTCGATGTTGCGCGTAGCCGTCGCCGATGTGCGCACCGATACGAGGATTACGGCGTCGGCGGCCCAACGGCTCCCACATCTCCTGGCTTACGCAGCATCTTGTCGACCTCGGCCGCGTGCAATTCCTCGGCGTAGATCATCTGCCGTGCGAACTCTTCGAGGGCGACCGAGCGTCCCTCGACGAGTCGGAGCAATTGGCGATAAACCTCGAGCGTCTTGAGCTCCGAGTCCAGCGACTCGCGCAGGATGCTGCCGATGTCGTGCTGATGCGAGTCGAGCAATGGTCCTATCTCGAGAGATGGATACTCGCCCAGCGTCGTAATCCATTCACCAACCTGTTGAGCATGTGCGAGCGATTCACTGGCTTGCGTGCGCAGCCAGGACACGATTGGAATACGGCCGAATCCGAATACAAGGAACGAGTAATGCGTATACCGCACCACTCCGGCGAGTTCGGATTCCAGCAGCCGATTCAAGACGCCGACCACCTCTTCCTTGCTCCAGCTATCCATCAGCACTTCCTCCATGACACTCCAACCCGTCGGCGCCCACGCGCCGTGGCATCAGACGCACGCGCCGTCGTCCGAAGAACTTCAGACATATCGCCAGCGCAGAAGCCGCCGCTCGAGCCACTCCGAGATGGCGAACAACACGATGACAAATGCCATGATCAGCGTGATCAGCGCGATGGTGAGTGCCGCGTTGTACGAACTCTGTGCGAATTGAAGCAGGTAGCCGAGACCGCGACTCGACGCGACAAACTCGCCCACGATCGCGCCGGTAAATGCAAAACCCACGGCAACTTTCAAGCTTCCCATTATCCAGGCAGTCACCGACGGTACGTAGACTTCGCGAATGAGCACCCGGCGATCGCCTCCGAGGGTACGCACGCGTTCGACGAGACGCTGATCGACTTCCTTGATGCCGCTGTAAACGGCAAAGAAAATCAGCACCGCAACAAGTATCAATGCAAGCGCGACTTTGGACGCCAATTCGATGCCGAGCCAGATCACGAAGAGCGGCGCAAGAATCACGCGCGGAATCGCGTTGAGCAGGATCATCACCGGCTCGATGAGCTGCGCAAGAAGCGGCATCAGCGCCGCAACGAATCCGAGTACGATGCCGAGCGCGAGGCCGGCGACGAGACCCAGCATGGCAGCGGAAAAGGTCGCTTCGAGATGCGTCCAGATCTGTCCCTCGGCGAACAACGAGAACAGCACCTTGCCGATTGCGGAAGGGGCCGGCGCGTAAAACGGATCGAGCCAGTTGAGCCGTGAAGCTGTCTCCCATAACGCGAGCAAAAGCAGCAATGCCACAACGCGCCGTACGGTGGTATGGTCGAGCAAGCGTTTCATTGCGTCGAATCGTCCGTGACGGACGCGGCCGAAAGGTCGTCCCACAATGTCGTCAGAAGCGGTGCGAAGCATGGATCACGACGCGTCTCCAGCAGATTGCGCGGCCGCGGAATCGGTATTTCATGACGCGCTCGAATGCCGGCTCTGGGTCCTTGCGACAACACGTACACGACGTCGGAAACGCTGATCGCCTCCTCCAGGTCATGCGTTACGAGCAGCACCGCCATGTGCTCCTGCTCGACCCATGCGAGGAGCTCCTGCGTTATGCGAGTCCGAACGATTGCGTCGAGGGACGCGAACGGCTCGTCCATCAGAAGAAGCTTCGGTCGGAGTGCAAGCACCTGTGCGATCGCCACGCGCTTGCGCTGACCGCCCGATAGCTGACGCGGATAACGATCGCCGAATACCCCGAGTCCAAGCCGCCCGAGCCAGTGGTCGGCCACGTTCTCGGCTTCTTTGACGGCATTGCCGCGAATCCGCAATCCCAGCGCGACATTCTGCCGCGCGGTCCGCCACGGCAGAAGTGCATCGTCCTGGAAGAGAAAGCCGATATCGTTTGGCTCAAGATCGAGCTCGATGCTACCCGCGAGCGGCTGGAGCAAGCGAGTGACCGCGCGTAACACGCTCGTCTTGCCCGAACCCGAGGGGCCGATCAGGCTTGCGAATTCGCCGGTCTTGACCTCGAGGTCGATGCCTTCGAGGACAGGTTCAGCTCCATACCCGACGCTCAGATTCCGGACGCGAAGCACCTGAAAGCCCTTCGGAATGGCTCGAACGCGAGCGCCACTACCGCGCTCGGCCGTCGAGACGCTCTTCTATCCGGCGAGAACGGCGGTATCCAACAGCGTCTTCAGATCCACCTGACGCGCTTTCACCACGCTGGCCGCTTCTTCGGCCTTGACGACACGCTCGGCTGCCTCGGTGTCGATCGTCACTTTGTCGGGATAGAGCGAGCTGCGGTAGCGCGCAATGATCTGCTTGAGCTGCTCGACGTTCCCGCCGGCGATGAGCGCCTTGGGGAGTGCCGCCACGATTTCGTCGGGCGAAATCGTTTTCGTGTCAGCGAGCCCTTTCTGCAGCGCGACCGCGAGTCGGCGCATCTCCGGCAAACGCTGATCGCGCTCCTTGGTCCTTACCGCTACACCCATGAACGCGTAAGGGCCGCCGAGATATTTGCGGGCCTGGTCGATCTCCATGAAATTGACGATCTCGCGGCCGCCGGCTTGAACCGTGAGCGACAACGCCGGCTCCTGCACCATCGCGGCGTCGATTTGTCCGCGCCGTAACGCCTCGAACACATTCGTCCCTATGGCCGCGAACCGAACCTTCTTCGCGTCTGCATGCGCCTGCGCGAGCAGAAACAGCAACAGGGCGTGATCGGCGTTCCCGAGTGCGGAAATCCCGACCGTCCTGCCTTCGAGATCCTTGATGGTCTTGATCGCGTCGCGGTCCTTGGGTGCGGCGGCGAGCGCGAACAGCGGCAGTCGACCCGTCGAAGCGAACCGTCGAATGTCGGCCCCGTTCGCAAATGCCTGAAGAGCGACGTCGAAGGACGTGCCCGCATATTCGACCGCGCCGCCGACCAGCGCCTGCATCGCGGCATTGCCACCGCGTGTATAGACGAGTTCGATGTCGAAGCCCTGCTCGGCAAAATGTCCGCGAGCGCGCGTTACTTCGTACGGCACCACGCACAGCAACTGCCCGCAGAAAGCGAGCCGCAGCTTGGTACCCGCCGCATGGGCGGTCGGCCCCCCTGCGCTGACCGCAACGACACCCGCCATCCCGAGCAGCCCTTTGAGAGCCGTTCGCCGATCCCACTTCAAATCCTGCTCGAGCTCGCGGACAACTCCGGCGAGTTCCGGGTTGGTCGCTTCGCAACCGCAGCAGCCCATGATCGATGTGAGGGAACGTGGCACTACATATGCATGATAGCAACAAAAAAGGATCAAACGCCGCGCCCGCAGGCCGCCTCAGTCCTCGTCGACCAGTATCTGCGCCCGCTCGAGCGCCTTCGTCGCCGGGCCGTGGATCACCTTGTCGTCCTTCGAATACCGAGTTTGTAACACGGGCAGTCCCGCGTCTTGTCCGCATCGTTCAATCTCACGCGTGGGAACGTTGGTCGTCATCCACGCCTCCCGATCGTGGAAGCGCCGCGCGACGTGCGCGTCGCTTCCGATCGTGAAGGTCTGACCGAGGACGATCAACAGCTCGCCGTCGTCATCGTGCCATCCGGATCGAATGCGATGGCTGTCGATGTCGATGAATACCGCTTCAACGCCGCGCATCAGCGACAGCCCGAAACGCGCTCACCTAGCGAACCTGACCGTAGCAGCGAACAGCGTGTGTGATGCGGGTTCACGCGAAACTACCGCACTCGTGATCCTGAAAAGACAAGCGCCCGCCGTGGTCGCGGCAAGCGCTTGATCGGCTGCTGAAATGGCCGTCACCAACGCAATCATCACGCCTTCGCTGATACGAGCCGAGATGCCGAGGAAGTCGGGATCAAGAACGACAGAAAGAAAGGCTTGGCGCGACGGGGACGGCGGCAGATCTCCAAAGCTGACGACATGGTCCATGCTGGCCATGATCCATGCCGTAGCGGCGGCGAGACCAACCACGGCGCAAAGGCCCGTCCAGAGAACAAGAGCCGGCGATAGCGCGAGGACCGAGAGCGCCACGACGACGAAGTAGTAATCGCCGCGGCTGGAGAGAAAGACCAGATTTTGAGGTATATCGCCGCCGCTACTGAGCGGCGCGAGCGCGAGTATGGCGCTGAGGAGCGCCATATCGAAAGCGAACAAGGCGTAGCGCCCGATGCGCTCATGGCGACCGCCGACCAGCGCAAGTGGTGCAAGGCCAACCGCAGCGACCGCTACGATCAGACCCGCAATGTATAGGTTGTTCGGGTA
>JAICLP010000180.1 GCA_025925475.1 Burkholderiales bacterium
CGAAAGGGACTTTCGGGCGGCATCGGGAAGGCTGGACGACCGACGTTCCAGGTTCAACCACGGGACCTCGGTGCGTTGCGCGCAGGCTTGTCGGTCGATGATATCGGGGGATTGATCAGCAGATCGAAGGACCATTGCATCGTTGATTCTGATCGATGCCAGCCTGCTGATCTACGCGTATCACACGCGATCGCCCACGTCACGCAGCGAGTCGTGCATGGTTCGAGGATGCTCTCTCGGGTTGGAACAGCGTTGGCCTGGCGTGGTCATCCTCTGGGCGTTCCTGCGCATCGGTCACCCGATTTCCGGGGTTGAAATGGATGAATCCGATTGCCGGCAGTAACTGATCCGGCGATCGCAAAGGCTGCACTGCTATAGCGCAAACACATCGACCGGTTGCGTCTTGCCGCGCACCGCGACGGCGCCGAGCGCATCGGGCGACAACGACGGCGACAGCGCCTCGCGCGTCGCCGCGTCCATCAGCACGGAACGCCGCGCCTCCTTCGTATGCTGCTCGAGGCGCGCGGCGAGATTGACGATGTCGCCGACGCACGTGTAAGTGGCGCGCTCGTTGGTGCCGGTGTAACCGGCGACCATCTCGCCCGACGCGATGCCGACGCCGATGCGGATCTCGGCCTTGCCGAGGCTCTTCTGCTCGACGCTGAAGAGCTCGATCATCTCGATCATCTCGAGCGCCGCACGCACCGCCGCGTCGGCGTGATGGGCGAGCGCGACCGGCGCGCCGAAGATCGCCATCAGCCCGTCGCCCGCGATGTGGCTCACGATGCCGCCGTGGCCGGCAACGGCGTCGAACATCAGCGTGTAGTACGTGTTGAGGAGCTCGATCGTCTCTTCGGGCGGCTGCGCTTCGGCGAGCGGCGTGAAGCCGCGGATGTCGGCGAAGAGCACCGACGCGCGCACGCGCTTGCCGCCGAGCGCGAAGCCCGACTCCTGCAGGTCCTGCGCGACTTCGGGCGCCGCGAATCGGCGCACCAGCGCCTTCTGCTGATCGCGCAGGCGCTTTTTCTCGAGGCTCGCGCCGATGCGCGCCTTGAGCAGCACCGGGTTGATCGGCTTCGTCAGGTAGTCCTCGGCGCCGAGCTCGATGCAGCGCACGACGTTGTCGAGCCCCTCGAGCGACGATGTCACGATGACCGGAACGTCGCGTAATGCGAGGTCGGCGCGCACCTGCTCGAGCACCTGGAAGCCGTCCATCTCGGGCATTTCGATGTCGAGCAGCAGCAGGTCGTACGCGTCCTTGCGCAGCATCGCGAGCGCGACCTTGCCGTTTTCCGCCGTCGCGACGTGATGTCCCCCGAGCTCGAGCGTGCGTGCGAGCAGCAGCCGGTTGACCTTGTTGTCGTCGACGAGCAGCAGCCGGGCGGCGGCGCCGAGCGAGTTCACTGGACTACCCTCCGCGCTTCGCGCTTCGGGGCTGATTCGCCCTTGGGGCGGCCCGGCGGGCTCACGCGGGCATTCGCGTCAGCCACCCTTGAGCTCCGTCAGCGTACGCGCGACACGCGCATATTCTGAATCGAGCGCGTCGAGCGGTGCGCCGCCCTCGGTACGGACCGGCGCCATCCCGCCGAGCTCCAGCGCCTTCGCCATCGTGGCGAACGTATGCGCGCCGAACGTGTTGCCGTTCGATTTCAGCGAGTGCGCGGTGCGCCGGAACGTGTCGGCGTCGCCGGCAGCGAACGCGCGACGAAGCTCCGCAATCATCAGCGGCGCCTCGGTCAGGAACGTGTCGACGAGCTCGACGGCGAAGTCCGCGCCCGCGGTTGCCTTCAGCTCGTCGAACGTCGCGGTATCGATCGTTGGTTGCGTCATTTCAATGATTCTTCTTCCCCCAGTGGCGTGCGGCCGCGCGCACCGCCACGTTGATCATCCGTCCCGCGCGGCGCGACGCGTGTAAGCGCCTCGACCAGGGCGTCCACGCGTATCGGCTTGGTGACGTAATCGTCCATGCCGGCGGCGATGCACAGCTCGCGGTCGCCCTGCATCGCGTTCGCCGTCATCGCGATGATGCGCGGACGCTCGCCGGGGCGGAAGCGCGACGTGATCGCCTTCGCCGCTTCGAGGCCGTCCATTTCCGGCATCTGCACGTCCATCAGCACCACGTCGTAGGTCTGCCGCTGCACGCTCTCCACGGCCTCGACACCGTTCGAAGCGAGGTCGGCGCGGTAGCCCATCTGCTGCAACAGGCGCACCGCGAGCTTCTGGTTCACCACGTTGTCCTCGGCGAGCAGGATGCGCAGCGGATGGCGCGCGGCCATCCCAGCGTCGATCCTGCGCTGCCCCGTGGCGGCCGGCTGCGGCTTCGGCTCCGCGCCATCGCGCGAGAGCAGCGTCATCAGCGTGTCGAAGAGCTGCGACTGACGCAGTGGCTTGGCGAGCGTTGCCGCGAACAGGCCGTCCGTCTCGCGGCGGCCAAGGGACGTGAACAGCACGAGAGGCAGCGCTTTCGAAGACTCGCGAATGCGCTTCGCGAGCGTCATGCCGTCCATCTCGGGCATGTGCATGTCGATGATGGCGACATCGAACGCGTCGCCGCCCGCGAGCCATTGCAGCGCCTGGGCCGGTGATTGCGTTTCGCGCGGCAGCAGGCCCCATTTCGCGGCCTGCAATGCGAGGATCTTGCGGTTGGTCGCGTTGTCGTCGACG
Source organism: Burkholderiales bacterium (assembly GCA_025925475.1). Lineage (GTDB taxonomy): Bacteria > Pseudomonadota > Gammaproteobacteria > Burkholderiales > Casimicrobiaceae > VBCG01. Next base: position 2,665 of record JAICLP010000180.1, read on the forward strand.
ATCAACAGGCGCTTGCCGGAAAGCGCAGGCTGCGTGCCGATGAATTCGCGGCGCGCGTTCGGCGCAAGCTCCGCGGGCTGCGCACGAATCGTCACGAAGAACGTCGAGCCGGTGCCGGCGCCGGCACTCTCCGCCCACATCGTGCCACCCATCAATTCGGCCAGACGCTTGCTGATCGCAAGACCGAGGCCGGTGCCGCCGTACTTGCGCTTCGTCGACGAGTCGGCCTGCGAGAACGACTGGAACAGGCGCGAGAGTCCCGCTTCGCTGAGTCCAATGCCCGTGTCGCGGACGGTGAAGCGCAGGTCGTCGTCCGTTCCGGCGCTCACGGTCAGCACGACCTCGCCCGCCTCGGTGAACTTGACGGCGTTGGACAGCAGGTTGAGCAGGATCTGCCGTAGCCGTGTCACGTCGCCGCTCACCGCCACAGGCACGTCGCCTTCGAAGACGTAGGCGATATCCAGACGTTTTTCGGCGGCGCGCGCGCTGACGAGATCGAGCGCCGATTCGACGCATTCGCGCAGATCGAACGGTGCCGCCTCGATGTCCATCCTGCCCGCCTCGATTTTCGAGAAGTCGAGGATGTCGTTGATGATCGTCAGCAGCGCATCGCCGGAATCGCGGATGGTGGCCGCGTAGTCGTGCTGCTCGGCGTCGAGCTTCGTGTCGAGCAACAGCCCACTCATGCCGATCACCGCGTTCATCGGCGTGCGGATTTCGTGGCTCATGGCGGCCAGGAACGCGCTCTTCGCTTCGTTGGCACTCTCCGCCGCCTCGCGCGCCTGCTGCTCCGCGGCCATCTTGGCCTCCAGCAGCTGGCGGTTCACGCGCTCCCCGTCGGCCTGAAGGTCCTCGTGCAGCAGCCGTGCCGTCCGCGCGATCGAGCGGGCCTCGTCGGGGCGATAGGCATTGCGGTCGGGTCGCTCGCCAACCAGCAGGAAGCCGGTCAGCGCGTCTCGACGGATCTCGGGCACGACCAGCCCGTGATCGCCGGCCGCATCGCGCCACACGCTCGGCAGTCGGCCGAACATCAGCGCGCTCATCTCGCTCGCGCCGGGTGCGAGCGTCGCCGGCACTCGCTCCAGCTGGCCGGCAACGCGATCGCAACGGCCGTCGTCGCATCGATAGATCGCCACGCGCGCGCCTCCGGCGTAGGCGGTGAGTGCGTCGAGGTAGTGCGCGAGCAGCGCGTCGCGCCCCTGCACGCTGGCGGCGCGCGCGATGGCGCGCTCCAGGACCGTCTCGGTCGCGCGCCAGCGCGGATAGAGGACGGTCAGCACGACCCGCTCCGCGACACCGCGTGCCGGGCGGAAGAGGGCGACCGAGAGCACGGCGGTGACCAGCGCCAGGCCGAGTCCGCGCGTGCCCTCGTCCGTGTCGTAGCCCGCGGCGACGGCGCGCAGGGCCAAGGCCAGCGCCAACGCAAAGACGCCCAGGAGGGACGCCACGAGGGCCCGGTTCAACGCGACACCGAAGTCGAGCACCCGCCGGCGCAGCAGTGCGAACGCCAGCCCCACGAGGACGACGCATTGCGTCGTGGTAGCAAGCGCCGCGCCTTCGACCGACAACGTGCCTCCGAGCAGCTTGACGGCGGACGGCAACCCGTACATCGCGCCGAGGACGCCCATGCACACCCCGGTCCATGCCAGCCGCTCCCCCATCGCGCCGCGACTGCGCCACCACGCGACGGCTGCGGCCGCGATGAAGGCGAGCGCCGAGACGACGGCCATCACGCGGCCCATTTGAAGCCACATCAGCGGCAACGGCGTGAAGCCGAAACGCCGGAACGTGTTGTTGATCGCGAGCAACAGGAAGAACGCCGTGTAGGTCCAGAACGCGACGCGCACCCAACGGGCCTGCCAGGCCGAGCGACCGGGCGGATAGGTCAACGCGAAGGCGACGAAGAAGATCCAGCCGAGGACTCCGACGATCGACCCACCGTACCCGTAACCCACGTCCTGCACCCAGCCCTGCGGCGGGTAGGAATCCGAGACGTCGAGGACGGTGAACAGGAGGCACGCGGACAACGCGCGCAACGACGCGACCTCTGGCCGTCGCCAGGCGATCAGCGTTCCGATCAGCAGCATCGTCAATGCGTTTGCGACATCCAGCAGGCCGACGAGGCGCGCCGTGCGGGGTGCCGCGACGACGCCGGGATCGGGGATGGGGCGCAGCACGAGGTGCCGGGCGCCGGCGGTCGCCGGGTACAGCGTTACGCCGATCGCCTCGTCAGTGCCGAGCGCCCGCTGCGCGTCCCGGCGGTGGTCGAAGTGCAGGCGGTCGCCGACGCGGCCTCCGGCCTGCGCGAGGGGCGAATCGGGAGCGAGGCTCGTGATCAGCCGGCGCTCGTCCCGGTCCACGGAGTCCGACTCCACGGCCAGCGTCCCGGCTTTGCCGGCGACGGAAACGCGATCGAGGTGGATGATGTCCCAGACCACGATCACGGCGCAGACTGCCGCGAGCGCCAGCAGCGCGGCGCGCCACTGCGAAGGGCGCACGCCCTCGGCGGCCGCAGGCACGGCGGTAGCCGCCTCTCTCATCGAGTGGCCTTGCGCATCTCGGTGCACTGCAAGGCTTCGACCAGTCGATCCATGCGGATCGGCTTGGTCATGTAATCGTCCATGCCGGCCGCAAGGCATTCTTCGCGATCGCCCTGCATCGCGTTGGCGGTCATCGCGACGATGCGTGGACGCTCGCCGTTCGGCCAGCGCGCGACGATGCGCCGCGACGCTTCGAGCCCATCCATTTCCGGCATCTGCACGTCCATCAGCACCACGTCATACGGCTGGCGCTCGACGCATTCGATTGCCTCGACGCCGTTCGATGCGACATCCGCGCGATAGCCCATCTGCTGCAACAGACGCACCGCGAGCTTCTGGTTCACCACGTTGTCTTCGGCGAGGAGGATTCGCAGCGGGTGGCGCGCCGCCATGCCAGCATCAATCCTGGGCTTCGCGTCGGCGATCGCACGCGGAGTTGCGTCGATCGTGTCGTGCGCGAGCAGCGTCATCAGCGTGTCGAAGAGTTGCGACTGGCGCAGGGGCTTGGCGAGCGTCGCGGCAAACAGGCCGTCACCGGTTTCGCGGCGGCCAAGGGACGTGAACAGCACGAGCGGTAGCGTTGCGGGAATTTCTCGGATGCGCGTGGCAAGCATCGCGCCGTCCATCGCAGGCATGTGCATGTCGAGAATGGCGGCGTCGAACGCATCTCCTTGCTTCAACCAGTCGAGCGCCTGTGCGGGCGATTCGGTTTCGCGCGCCAACAAGCCCCATTTCGCGGCCTGCAATGCGAGGATCCTGCGGTTAGTCGCGTTGTCGTCGACGATCAACAGGCGCTTGCCGGAAAGCGCAGGCTGCGTGCCGATGAATTCGCGGCGCGCGTTCGGCGCAAGCTCAGCGGGCTGCGCACGAATCGTCACGAAGAACGTCGAGCCGCTGCCGGGCCCCGCACTCTCCGCCCACATCGTCCCACCCATCAGTTCGGCCAGACGCTTGCTGATCGCAAGACCGAGCCCGGTGCCGCCGTACTTGCGCGTCGTCGACGAGTCGGCCTGCGAGAAGGACTCGAACAGGCGCGAGAGGCCCGCTACGGTGAGGCCGATACCCGTGTCGCGAATAGCGAAACGCAGCTCGGGCGCACCGTCCCTGGTTCCGGCGCTCACGCTGACGACCACTTCTCCCGCCTCGGTGAACTTGACGGCGTTTGCGAGGAGATTGAGCAGGATCTGGCGCAGCCGCGTGACGTCGCCGTTCACCGCCGCGGGGACGTCGCCCTCGAACACGTAGGCGATGTCGAGACGCTTTTCCGCCGCGCGCGCGCTGACGAGATCGAGCGCCGACTCGACGCATTCGCGCAGGTCGAACGGTGCCGCTTCGATGTCCATCCTGCCCGCCTCGATCTTCGAGAAGTCGAGGATGTCGTTGATGATGGTGAGCAGTGCATCGCCCGAGTCGCGGATCGTCGTCGCATATTCGTGCTGCTCGGCGGAAAGCGGCGTGTC
>JAICLP010000092.1 GCA_025925475.1 Burkholderiales bacterium
GAGGAACGCGTCGACGACGGCCGGACGGCGTTCCAGCGCCATTGCAACGCCGAAGATCGTGAGCGGCATCTCGCGCTCGCGGAATGCGCGAAGCACGCGCCACACGCCCGCGCGCGCGCCGTACTCGTACATCGATTCCATCGACAGGTGACGATCGGTGAACGCGGTGGCGCCGATGATCTCCGACAGGAACGTCTCCGATGCGCCATCGCCGTGCAGCACCGAATTCTCGGCACCTTCCTCGTAATTCAGCACGAACTGCAACGCGATGCGCGCGCCGTTGGGCCAGCGCGGATGAGGCGGCGTCGCGCCGTAGCCCTCCAGGTCGCGGGGATAGTCAGCGTGCGAGGCGTTGGCAGTCATCGGGTTTCGGGTGGAGCGAGCGTGTGCCGAGCATACAATGCGCGCTCCGCGGCCGCCAATTCACCGATCGTCACCCGACCAAGCCCATGGAGGCCTACGCAGGCGAGTGGCTGCAATTCCTGATCCGCTGGGTGCACCTCATCACGGGCATCGCGTGGATCGGCGCATCGTTCTACTTCATCTGGCTCGACAACCACCTGCGTCCGCCGCTCGCGGCAAGCGATGCGCCCGATGCGATCGGGGGCGAGGTGTGGGCGATTCACGGCGGCGGCTTCTATCACGTCGAGAAGTTTCGCGTCGCGCCGGCCGCGCTGCCGCCGACGCTGCACTGGTTCAAGTGGGAAGCGTATTCGACATGGCTGTCGGGCTTCGCATTGTTCGTCGTTTTGTACTGGTGGCATGCCGACACCTACATGATCGATCGCAGCGTCGCCGCGCTCTCGCCAGCACAGGCGGTGACGATCAGCGGTGCACTGCTCCTCGTCGGTTGGCTCGTCTACGACCAGCTCTGCAAGCGGCTGGGCTTCACGCACGAGCGGCTGCTCGGCGTGCTGCTCGTCGCATTCCTCACCGTCGTCGCGTGGGGCCTGTCGCATCTGTTCAGCGGGCGCGCGATGTTCATCCAGATCGGCGCGATGCTCGGCACGATGATGGCGGCGAACGTGCTGTTGGTGATCATTCCGTCGCAGCGCGTGCTCGTCGCCGCGAAGGAGGAGGGCCGCGCACCCGACCCGATTCACGGGCTGCGCGGCAAGCAGCGGTCGGTACACAACAACTACCTGACGCTGCCCGTTCTCGTGACGATGATCAGCAACCACTATCCGATGACGTACGGGCATCCGCATCCGTGGATCGTGCTGCTTGCCATGCTGCTGCTCGCTGCGTGGGTGCGCCATTTCTTCAATCTGCGCCATCGCGGACGAACCGTCTGGGCGATTCCCGCGTCGGCCGCGGTGGGCGCTCTTGCCTTGGCGATCGCGATCGCGCCTGCGAAGCCGTCGGGCGCGATGCGCGTGAGCTTTGCCGACGCGCAGTCGATCATCCGGGCACGCTGCACCGCGTGTCATGCAGTGCAGCCGCGACAGCAGGGCATCGCGGTCGCCCCGAAGGGCATCGTCCTCGAGACGCCGGCACAGATCGTTGCGAACGCAGCCGCCATTCGCGCACAGGCTGTCACGTCGCGGGCAATGCCGCTCGGCAATCTGACGGGGATGACCGATGACGAGCGCGCACGTCTCGCGGCGTGGCTCGACGCCGGCGCGCACGTCGACTGAGAAGCATCGTCGGCTACAAGAGCGGCAACTGCTCCGGCGCGTGCGCCTCGTCCGGCGATTCGTCCGTAGCAACCGCTTCGCACAGAGAGGCGTCGTCGTTGGCAACCGCATTGACGCGTGCGGACACCGGATGGACGTGCAGCTCGCCTTGCCACGCGACGAGCAGATCGGCCGCGTCGACGTTCGAGCAATCGAGCCAGCGCGCGTAGTCGCGCGACGGGACGATCACCGGCATCCGATCGTGGATCGAACGAGCGAGTCGCAGGCATCGGTCGTGATGATCGTGCAGCTATCACTTCGCCGTGCGCCGATAGCCAGCGCTCGTAGAGGGCCGCCAGACCGAACGGTGTGCCGTCGCGCATGCCGATGTGCATCGGCGCTTTGCCTTTCGACGTTCGGCGCCATTCGTAGAAGCCGGTCGCCGGCACGAGGCAGCGGCGGCGTGCGTGCGAACGCAGGGCGAAACGCGGGGTTCGTCGCGATCGTTTCGGCCCGCGCATTGATCATCCGCGAACCGATCGACGCAGCGGCCGCACATCAGGCAGCCGCCGTTTCGGCGTGGCTTTCGGCGAGAAGGCGGGTCGCGGTGTTCGCGACCTGCATCGTGTCCCAGTAGGCGTAAGCGCCGACGGCGGCGGCACCGGCGAGCGGAATCCAGCGGCCGGTCGCGTTCCCGGCGAGGCGACGCGATACGGACACGCCGATCGTTCCGAGCGCGTTTCGCAGGGCGCTGCCGGAAAGCTGCTGAATCACGAGCCGCTGCGTGCCGCGCACCGCGACGTCACGCACGATCTGGCTCGCGGCATGGCGGAACAGGCAATACAGCATGTGCGTGCGCGTGAGCTCGGCGCTGCGGCCGTAGACGCCGAAGATGTCGGACACCATCTGCCGCTGCGTCTGCCAGATGAGATAAAGATCGGGCAGGACCGTCATCAAGCCGAGCGGGCCGGGTGGCAACGCGAGCGAGCCGGACAGCACGGCGGCGCGCTTGGCGGCGCGGCGCGCGATCGCCTTGGCCGCATGCTCGGGAAGCTCCGCGCGAGTCGTCGCGGGCGCGGGAATGTCGGCCAGCACGCGCTCGAGGGTCGCGATGATCGGGCCGTGCGCTTCGTCGTTCGACGGCTGCGGGCGCGGGACGAGCGGATGTTCCATGGCGCGTATATGGGGCCGGTCGCTGCAGTCTACATCGCGTAACGGCGTGGCTGCGAACGGCTCCGGACGACCGCTCGCTACAATCCGTTCGATGCGTGCATTCGGCTTCGCCGGCTGGTCGGGCAGCGGCAAGACCACCTTGATCGAATCGCTGATCCCGCGGCTGATTGCGCGGGGCTTCCGTGTGTCGCTCGTCAAGCATGCGCATCACGACTTCGACGTCGACCAGCCCGGCAAGGATTCGCACCGCCACCGGATGGCCGGCGCCAGCGAGGTGCTCGTCACGTCGGCGCAGCGCTGGGCGCTGATGCACGAGCTGCGCGGCGCCGCCGAGCTGTCGCTGGCCGAGGCGCTCGCCCGTCTGTCGCCGTGCGATTTGGTGCTCGTCGAGGGGTGGAAGCGGGAGGCAATCCCGAAGCTCGAGGTGTGGCGCGAGATGCTCGGCAAGCCGCTCCTGCACCCGGCGGATCCCTGGATCCGGGCGATTGCCGCCGATGCGCCGGACCGCCTGTCGGCACAGCTCCCCGCGTTCGACTTGCGCGATGCCAACGCGATCGCCACATTCGTCGCCGAGAACGCCGCCGCCTGGCCTGTCGCCAATTGACGAATCGGAACCTTGGGCGTACGTTGAACCTGCCCGCCGACGTGTTGCCCAAGGCCACAACCAGCGGCGACAGCGCCGTCGTAGCGTACGTCGGGAGCGTACGAAAAATGTCGCGGAAACAATTACTTGTCATTTTGTCCCTGGCCGGCCTCGCCTTTGCGCCGGCGGTCTTGGCCGATCCCGTTGCGGCGCCCGGGTCGCGCAGCGACGGTTTCTACGGCGGCGTCTCGCTGCGCAATGCCGGCGCCGAGGCGGACGGCATCGACCTCGGCCACGTCGCATCGACCTGGGGGCGGTTCGCCTCGCCGGTTTCCGACGACAACGGCCGGCGCGCCCTCGTGTTCGGCGGCTACCGGTTCGCGAACGACGTAGCGGTCGAAGGCTCGTTCTCGAGCGCCGAAAGCTACGCGCTGCGTCCGTTCGATCTGGGCGCACGACGCGGCGTCGGGCTCTCGCTCACCGGCTCGCCCGATCTCGCGCGGCATTCCTGGAATGCAGACGTCTATACGACATGGTCGTTCCGCAAGAGCCTGTCGCTCTATGGCCGTCTCGGCTACTCGCAAAGCGACGGCATTCCCGCGTATGCGCTCGCGGCGCTGCCGAGCAGCGATCCGCGGCGGCTCCGCGATGGCGTCAATTACGGCGTCGGGCTCCGCTACGACGTGACGCCGGCACTGGGCCTGCGGCTCGAGTACGCGCGCTTCGCGCGGTTCGCCGGCGAATCCGTCGCGGGCCTGTTGCCCGATTCCGACCAGGTGCAACTCGGGATGCAGTTGCGGTTCTGACCGCGCACACGCGCGTCGCATCGTACAATCGGAGGCGCCGTCCCTTCCATCGAGGGTCGGCGCTTTTTCTTTTGTCCTGGCGATGCGCGATTCTGTCGGCAACCTCGTTCGACTGCGGCTCGTGTATCTCGCGCGGCTGCGCGAAGCGTTCTCGTCGGCTGGCGAGAGGCTCGAGCTCGCGCCGCACGACGCGCCCACGGTTGCAGCGGTCGTTGCAACGCTGCGCGCCCGCGGTGGCGCGTTCGAGTCGGAGCTCGCACCGGGACGCGCCGTGCGCTTTGCCGTCAACCAGCGGCTCGTCCGTGCCGACCACCCGATTGCCGATGGCGACGAAGTCGCGATCTTTCCGCCGGTGACCGGCGGCTGAGCGATGCCCGTCAGAGTCCAGTCCGACGATTTCGACGGCGGCGCGGAGATCGCGAAATTGCGCACGGCCGACCGCAGCGTCGGCGCCGTCGTTGCGTTCATCGGCACGGTGCGCGACTTGAACGACGATGCGGCAATCAGCGAGCTCACCCTCGAGCACTATCCGGGCATGACCGAGTCCGCGCTGCAAGAGATCGTCGACGAGGCGAAGGCACGTTTCGACATCCGCGACGCGCTCGTCGTCCACCGCGTCGGTGCGCTGGCGCCGGGCGATCAGATCGTACTCGTCGTCGTCACCGGCGCACATCGCGGCATGGCCTTCGATGCCTGCGAATTCGTGATGGACTATCTGAAGACGCGGGCGCCGTTCTGGAAGAAGGAGCGGCGTGAAGACGGCGAACGCTGGGTCGAGGCCCGCGCGAGCGACGACGAAGCGGCAGCGCGCTGGTAGGCCGACCCTTGGCGGCTACGGCGCTCGTCGCAATCGATTGGGGCACATCGGCGGCCCGCGCGTGGTGTCTCGACGGCAGCGGCGAAATCATCGCGCGCCGCGACATCGCGCTCGGCGTGCGCCACGTGCGCGACGGCAACTTCGAAGCGGCGCTGGCGAAGCTCATCGACGAGTTGCCGATCGGACTCGCACCGCGCATTGGCTGCGGGATGATCGGCAGCCGCCAGGGCTGGGTCGAAGCGCCCTATGTCGATTGTCCCGCGTCGCTCACCGCGTTGTCCGACCACCTGACGAGCGTGCCGCTCGGTTCGCTCGCAATCGTGCCTGGCGTCGCCACGCGCGACAGCGCAGGCTTGCCGGATGTGATGCGCGGCGAGGAGACGCAACTGCTCGGTGCCGTCGGACCGGACGAATCCGGCGTCCTCGCCGTGCTGCCGGGAACGCACAGCAAATGGGCGCGCGTCGAGCACGGGCGCGTCGTCGATTTCACGACGTTCATGACCGGCGAGCTCTTCGCGGTCTTGATCGACCACAGCATGCTCGGCCGGATCGCCGGGCACGAGCCCGGGCAGTTCTCACGCGAGGCGTTTTCGCACGGCGTTGCGCGCGGCCTCGACGAGGGTGAGCTTGCGCACGATCTCTTCGGTGCGCGCACGCTTGCGTTGATGGGCACGCTCGCGTCCGAAGACGTTGCCGACTGGCTGTCGGGACTTCTGATCGGTCGCGAGATTCGCGCGGCGCGCGATTGGGCACTGCGCGCAGGGATCGATCCGTCGGTCGTGCGGATCATCGGCAGCGACATGCTGGTCGAACGTTACGAGGTCGCACTCGGTGATGCCGGGGTGCTGGCCGAGCGCGCGAGCCATGACGCGGCCGCGCTTGGCTTGTGGCGGGTCGCGTCGCGCGCAGGAATGCTTCAATCATGAACCTTGCCGATTATCTCGAACCGTTGCCGCTCGTCGCGGTGCTTCGCGGCATCACGCCGGAAGAAATTCGATCGGTCGCCGACGCGCTTCACGCCGAGGGGTTTCGCATCCTCGAAGTGCCGCTCAATTCGCCGCGGCCGTTCGAATCGATCCGGCTGCTCGCTCAGCGTTACGCCGATCGCTGCCTCGTCGGTGCGGGGACGGTCATCGATCCCGGCGATGTCGCGCGCGTTCGCGATGCGGGCGGCGCACTGATCGTGATGCCGCATGCCGATGTCGCAGTGATCCGCGAGGCGAAGCGGCTCGGCATGATTTGCCTGCCCGGAGTCGCGACGCCCACCGAAGCATTCGCGGCGCTTGCCGCAGGCGCCGATGGCCTCAAGCTCTTTCCGGCCGAAGCGATGGTGCCGGCGGTGCTTCGCGCGTGGCGAGCGGTGTTGCCGTCGGGCACGCGCGTCTTCGCGGTCGGCGGCATCCGTGCGGACAACATGGCGCCGTGGTGGAACGAAGGCGCGATCGGATTCGGCACGGGGTCGAATCTCTACAAGCCGGGCGCCGACGTCGCGCAGGTGCGTGCTTCTGCCACCGCCTATGCGGAGGCGTTTCGGGCGTTGGAACCCAAGAGATGAATCCGCGTTTCGACATCGTCGCGCTCGGCGAAGCGATGATCGAGTTCAACGAAGCGCGTGCGGCCGATTCGCGTACGTGGTTGCAGGGCTTCGGCGGCGATACGTCGAACATGGCGATCGCGGCCGCGCGTCTTGGCGCGCGCGTCGCGTACGTGACGCGCGTCGGCAACGACGCCTTCGGGCGCCGTCTCGTCGAGTTGTGGCGCGACGAGGGCGTTGCAACCGACGGTGTCGTCGTCGACGATGACGCGCCGACCGGCGTCTACTTCGTCGCGCACGGACCGCATGGACACGAGTTCTCGTACCTGCGTGCGGGATCGGCGGCATCGCGAATGACACCGGCGTCGTTGTCGCAGGATGTGCTGCGCGCGACGCGCGTATTGCACCTGTCGGCGATCAGCCAGGCGATCGCGAGCAGCGCTTGCGACGCCTGCTTTGCCGCGATCGACGTCGCGCGCGACGGCGGCGCGCGTATCGCCTATGACACGAACCTGCGGCTCAAGCTGTGGCCGCTGCGGCGCGCGAAAGCGGTGATCCTCGAGACGCTGCGCATCGTCGACTGGGCGCTGCCGGGATACGACGATGCGACGCATCTCTTCGACGATGACGATCCGATGCGCATCGTCGATGCGTGCCATGGGCACGGCTGCGGCGTCGTCGTGCTGAAGCTCGGGCGCGACGGTTGCCTCGTCTCGGACGGCGCGACACGCTTGCGGATCGATGGCGTCCGCGTGCAAAGCGTCGATGCGACAGGCGCCGGCGATTGCTTCGACGGCGCATTCGCGGCCCGGATGGTGGCGGGCGACGATCCATTCGCCGCCGCGCGCTATGCGAACGTCGCCGCGGCACTTGCAACGACGGGATACGGTGCGGTCGCGCCGCTGCCGCGCGCCGCGGACGTCGAGCGTTTTGTCGCCGCATGAGCTTCGGCCGGGAAATCCGCGTGCTTTCCGTCGCTCTCACGCGTACGATGCGCTGCGCGAGCCTTGCTTGGCTGCGGCTCGCGGCGATCGCGGCGAAGGAGGGCGGCGCGATCGATGGAGGCTACCTGATCGCATAGCAAGGAGGAGCGCGATGGCACTTGGCACAGCAATTCGGCATCTGCGACGCGGCGATTGGCAAAAGGCGCACACGATCGTGCAGAACGACAACAGCGAAATGGGTTTCTGGGCGCATGGCATCGTGCATCTTCTCGAAGGCGATGTCGGCAACGCGCGCTACTGGTTCCGCCGTGCCGGACGGCCGTTTCCGCGCGAGCGCGACGCGGCGGCGGAAATCGAGGCGCTGGCGGCCGCCGTGAAGCAGCAATCGGCGGCTGCGTAGCCGCGATGTCGGCGTTGCCGATCGCTGGCACGCTCGGCATTTGTCCCGAGATTGCCGAACAGGCGATTCACGACGACGAACGCGTGTGCGTCCTGCAGGCGCCCGACGCGAGGCTTGGCGCCGATTACGTCGATCGGTTCGTGCGCTGACGGGTTCGTCGAGGATGCGATGATCGACGTGACGGTTCCCGGCTTCGGGCGTCTTGCGTTGACCGATCTCGTCTGCGACTTCAACGGCACGCTCGCGCGCGACGGCAAGATGCTCGATCAGGCGCGGTTGCTTTTGCCCGGGATCGCGAGAGTCGTCGACATCCGCATCGTCACCGGCAACACCTTCGGTTCGGCAAGCGAGGAATTGCGCGACTGCCCGTGCGAGGTCGTGCTGCTTCGCGCCAAGTCGCAGGCGCGCGCCAAGAAATCGCTCGTCGAGCGCATCGGTCGCGAACACGTGGTCGCGATCGGCAACGGTCGCAACGATCGGCTGATGCTGAAGACCGCGGCGCTCGGCATTGGCGTCATCGGCGACGAAGGCCTCGCGCGCGAGGCGGCGCAGGCGTGCGACGTCATCACGCGAAGGATCGACGAAGCGCTCGCGCTTCTGTTGGAGCCGCGCCGTCTCATCGCTACGCTGCGCGGCTGACCGGCAAGCGCGCGGGCGGGAACTTGTTCGCGGCATCCAAGTTCAATAGAATGCACTGCAGGAGATGGCATTCTCCTGTTTCGACATCCGGACCGGTCGGCTCCGGATATCGCGAACCGCCGCAAGGCTGATGATGCCTGCCTCGACCGGCTTGGCCGCTGGGCGACGCAGGCTATTCTTTTGCATGCGCCCTCGGAATGTTGCCGCCATGGCGGCAGGAGGATGTTTTTGCTCGCATGGGGTTCGCTGCTGGCGGTGGGAGGCGGTGCCGCAATCGGTGCCTGGATCCGATGGGGTCTCGGCCTCGCGCTGAATCCGCTGTTTCCAACGCTGCCTCTCGGCACGCTCGCGGCCAATCTGATCGGCGGATTGCTGATGGGATTGGCGATGGAGCTGATCACTCGCCATTCGATGATGGCGCCCGAGCTTCGTCTGCTGGTCACGACCGGCTTCCTCGGCGGACTCACGACGTTTTCCACCTTCTCGGCCGAGATCACCACGTTGCTGACCCGCGGTGAATGGTACTGGGCCGCTCTGGGCATCCTCGCGCACGTTGCGGGCTCACTCGTCATGACCATGATCGGCATCCTGCTGATGCGCGGGCTGTTCGCGCTGGGAGCATCGTCGTGAAAGGAACACTGCTTCGCTTTTACGTTCATGAAAACCGCAAGCACCGGCGAATTTTGCTCTATGAATGGCTGCTGCAGCAGGCCAAACGCCTCGGCATACACGGCGGCTCGGCCTTCCGCGCAATCGCCGGCTTCGGCCGTCACGGCATCCTGCACGAGGAGCACTTCTTCGAGCTCGCCGGCGACTTGACCGTCGAGATCGATTTCGCCGTCAGCGACGAGGACGCGGAGCGGTTTCTCGATTTCATACGCACCGAGCGCATAAGCATCTTCTACGTGCGCATTCCGATGGAATTCGGCGCTGTCGAGGGCAACATGTGAGGAGGCGCCCCAATGACCGACGTTCTCACGCTTGCGTCGCTGTGGCTTGGATTGGCACTCGTTGCCACGCTGCTCGCAATCTGGCTTCGGATCGCGACGGCAATGTCGGAAATCGTCGTCGGCACCGTCGCGCAGCTCGCGATCGGCGCTCGTCGGGGGTGCCCGCGCTCGGCACCGATCATTCGTGGATCAAGTTCCTGGCGAGCACGGGTGCGATTCTCCTGACTTTTCTTGCCGGTGCGGAGCTCGACATGGAATTCGCGCGCGATCATTCGTATCGATTCCGGCGCTGATCGCAGCCCCGCTCGCGTTCCTGCTCCTGCTCGGCGCGAAGATGGTCGCGAAGTTCGTTGGAGTCTATCCGGTGACCCGGTCTTTCGCGTCACCGCGCACGGAGGCGCTGTACACGACGATGCTGATGTCGACCGGGCTCACGTTCGGCAGCATCTCGGCGCTCTTTGGCTTGTCGCATGGCATCGTGTCGCACGCGCAGTATTCGTACCTGATCGCAGCGGTGATCGGCAGTGCACTCGTGCCGACGCTGATCGCGAATGCGTTCTTCGTGCCACGGCATCTGCTGCCGCGCGGTGAGCGCGAACAGCAGGGTGCCGCGCCGCAGCCGATCACCGCCGCGGGAAGCGGCAAGTGATAGCCTACGCACATCCGCGACGACCATCCGAATGGCCGCTCTCGAGGCGCCGGCGATGCTGTCGTCGCATCGAGGCGTACCAGCCGCAACGACAACGATGGAGTGACGAAATGGCACAAGCGATTCGCTTTCACAAGACCGGTGGTCCGGAAGTGCTGCAGCTCGAGAACGTCGACGTGCCCGCTCCGGGACCGGGCGAGGCGCGCGTGCGCAACACCGCGATCGGCGTCAATTTCATCGATACGTATCAGCGGAGCGGCCTCTATCCGCTGCAATTGCCGTCGGGTCTCGGCACCGAAGCCGCGGGCATCGTCGAGGCGATGGGACCCGGTGTCGACTGGCTTGCGACCGGCGATCGCGTCGCGGTCTGCACGGGGCCGGTCGGCGCTTACAGTACCGAACGCATCGTGCCGGCTGACAAGCTCGTCAAGCTTCCCGACGGCATCGAGGATCGCACGGCGGCCGCGATGATGCTGAAGGGTCTCACCGTTCAGTACCTGTTCCGGCAAACGTATCCGCTGAAGGCCGGCGAGACGATCCTCTTTCATGCGGCAGCGGGGGGCGTCGGGCTCATCGCCTGCCAGTGGGCGCGTGCGCTCGGCGTGACGATGATCGGCACCGTGAGCTCCGACGCTAAGGCGCAGCTCGCACGCGAGTAC
>JAICLP010000444.1 GCA_025925475.1 Burkholderiales bacterium
ACCGCGGCCTGCCAGCGGGACGAAATCGCCCCTCCCGGCCGAATCGCGTACATTTCTCCTTCCGGCGACCATCGCCTCGATGCCGGCACGACCGGCCCATTCCCATGACTGCATTGCCCACCCGCGTCGAGCACGATCTCCTCGGCGAGCGTGCCGTGCCGGCCGATGCGTACTACGGCATCCATACGCTGCGCGCGGCCGAGAACTTTCCGATCACCGGCAGCCCGATCTCGATCTACCCGGATCTGATCCGCGCGCTCGCCTGCATCAAGGAGGCGGCCGCGATGGCGAACCACGAGCTCGGCCTCCTCGACGAGGCGCGGATGAACGCCATCGTGAAGGCCTGCGAGGAGGTCCGGTCGGGCAAGCTGCACGATCAGTTCATCGTCGACGTCATCCAGGGCGGCGCCGGCACGTCGACGAACATGAATGCGAACGAGGTCATCGCCAACCGAGCGCTGGAGCTGATGGGCCATCGGCGCGGCGAATACCAGTACCTGCATGCGAACGAGCACGTCAACATGAGCCAGAGCACGAACGACGTGTATCCGACGGCGCTCAAGGTCGCAGCGTATTTCGGCATCTTCCGCCTGGTCGACGCGATGGCGCATCTGCGGCACGCCTTCGAGAACAAGGCGGAAGAATTCCGCGACGTGCTGAAGATGGGACGCACGCAGCTCCAGGATGCAGTGCCGATGACGCTCGGGCAGGAATTCTCGACGTACGCGGTGATGCTCGGGGAAGACGAGGAGCGGCTCAAGGAAGCCTCGACGCTGATTCGCGAGATCAACCTCGGCGCCACCGCGATCGGCACCGGCATCAATGCGCCGCCCGACTATGCGGAGCTCGTCTGCCGCCGCCTGTCTGCGCTCACCGGAATACCGCTGATCACGTCGCCGAACCTGATCGAGGCGACGCAGGACTGCGGCGCGTTCGCGCAATTGTCCGGCGTTCTGAAGCGCGTCGCGGTGAAGCTGTCGAAGACCTGCAGCGACCTGCGATTGTTGTCGAGCGGACCGCGCGCGGGACTGAACGAGATCAACCTGCCGCCGATGCAGGCGGGATCGAGCATCATGCCCGGCAAGGTGAACCCGGTCATTCCCGAAGTGGTCAACCAGATCGCGTTCGAGGTGATCGGCAACGACATCACGGTGAGTTTCGCCGCCGAGGCCGGTCAATTGCAGCTCAATGCCTTCGAGCCGATCATCGCGCACAGCCTGTTCAAGAGCATCACGCACCTGCGCAACGGCTGCATGACGCTCGCGGATCGCTGCGTCAGGGGCATCACCGCGAACCGCGAGCGGTTGCGCGAGCTGGTCGAGAATTCGATCGGCGTCGTGACCGCGCTCAATCCGTACATCGGTTACGCGAACGCGACGCAGATCGCGCAGGAAGCGCTGGCGACGGGCCGCAAGGTCTACGACCTGGTGCTCGAGCGGAACCTGCTGTCGAAGGCGCAGCTCGACGAAATCCTGCAGCCCGAGGTGCTGACGCGTCCGCGCCGGATGATCGAAGCGCAGCACGACTAGAACGCCGCCGCCCGAGACTCGGCGCAAGCAATGCCTCACCGCGCAGAATACGAGGAACACGCATGCCCACGCTGGAAGTGAAGGTCCCCGACATCGGCGACTTCAAGGACGTGCCGATCATCGACGTGCTCGTCAAGCCGGGCGACGCCGTCA
>JAICLP010000447.1 GCA_025925475.1 Burkholderiales bacterium
ATGGTTCTGCACCTCGGCGACGAACTTCTTCGCATGCAGCGGATCGACGCGCGAATCGTATTCGCCGGCAACGACCAATGTCTGCGGCAGGTTCACGCCCGCGCGCACGTTCTGGTACGGCGAGTAACGAAGGATCCAGCGAAAATCGGCGTCCTTGTCGGGATCGCCGTACTCGGGAATCCAGTAGCGCGCGATCAGGAATTTGTGATAGCGCACCATGTCGAGCAGCGGCACCTGGCAGATCGCGGCGCGAAAGAGATCGGGCCGCTGCGTGATCACCGCGCCGACGGTGAGGCCGCCATTGCTGCCACCCTCGACGGCCAGCTTCGCCGGCGTCGTGTAGCCCTCACGCACGAGCCATTCGGTGACCGCGATCGTGTCGTCGAACGTGTTCTGCTTGTTCGCCAGCATCGCCTGCTCGTGCCACTTCTCGCCGTATTCGCTGCCGCCGCGCACGCCGGCATCGACGAAGATCCCGCCGCGATTGACGAACGACGAATAGCTGCCGATGTAGAACGGCTCGACCGCAATGTCGAATCCGCCGTAGACGTGCAAAAGCGTCGGATTCGCGCCATTCTTCGTCATGTCCTTCCGATGCACGACGAATGCCGGTATGCGGGCGCCGTCCGTCGCCTTCACGTAAACGCGCTCGGCAGTGATCTGCGACACGTCGAGCGGCGGATCGTCCTGCCAGACGAGCGACCAGCCGAGCGACTTGCCGTCCAGGCCGTAGAGCTTGTACGGCGACGTGTACGAGGCGAGCGTCGCATAGGCGCGATCGTCGTCGAGATCGTAGGCGATGCCCGATACGTTTCCGAATTCCGGTAGTGCGAGCGCGCGTGCATGCCCGCCTGCGTGGTCGTACGCTTCCAGCTTCGACAGCACGTCCTCGCGCAGCGTCGCGACGATCCAGTCGCTCGTGACCGTCGCATCGGCGAGCACGTTCGGCTGCTCGGGAATCACCGTCGTCCAATCGGCGAACGCAGGCTTCGCGTAGGTCGCCGCCATCAGCTTCCAGTTCGGCGCCTGATCGTTGGTGCGGAAGTACATCCGGTCGCGACGGAAGATCGCCTTGGCCCGAAACTGGGTGCTCGAGTAGATCGTCTGCGGCGTCTGCTTCGATCCCAGCGCCCGGATGCGGATCGTGTTCGACCAGAAATTGCCGTTCTCGAACACGGTGACAGCGGCATCCTCCGGCTCGTAGACCGAGCAGTAGTCCTTCGCGTCGTCGACCTTCATCAGGAGCACGTCATCCGTGCGATCGCCGCCGAGCCGATGCAGCAGGCAGCGCATCGGCTCCTGCTTTGCGTCCGACAAGGCGGTGCGTGGCGTGATGAATGCATAGCGCTCGTCGCGCGCCCAGCCGAAACTGCCGAGACCGGTGATCACGGGTCCGATCTGCGCACCGGTCGAGCTGTCGATGATCCGATAGTCCTTGCGCTCGGTGCCCTGCGCATAGACGCCCACGGCGAGCTTCGTCGCGTCGCGGTTCGGCACGATGTCGCCGATCTTCGTCTTCCCCGACGGGTCGAGGGCAACCGGGTCGAACAGCAGCACGTCGCGGCCGTCGAGCGGCGTATAGAGCTTCGCCTGCGGCTCGCCGCGACGCGTGCGCTGGAAGAACTGGCGTCCGTGCTTGACGAGCGG
>JAICLP010000292.1 GCA_025925475.1 Burkholderiales bacterium
AGCCAGACGAGCGTCACGGCCATGTAGATCATCGCCATCGCATCGACCGATTGCGGCGCGCGAACGCCGGCGGCGAACACCGCGTAGTACAGCGCGACGACGAGCGTCTGCGAGTCGGGTCCTGCGGTCAGGAACGTGAGCTCGAAGAGCGCGATCGTGCGCACCAGCACGAGCAGCGATGCGGCGAGGATGCCGGGACCGAGCAGCGGCACGAGGACGTGCACGAACGTCCGCCAGGTATTCGCACCGAAGACGCGTGCGGCCGCCTCGAGATTGGGGTCGATCTGCTCGATGAACGGCGTCATCACGAGGATGACGAACGGCGCCGCGGGAATCAGGTTCGCGAGGATCACGCCGGCAAGCGTGCCCCCAAGCCCTGTCTGGTAGAGCACCGTCGCGAGCGGAATGCCGTAGGTGATCGGCGGCACCATCAGCGGCAGCAGGAACAGGAGCATCACCGCGCGCTTGCCGCGAAACTCGCGTCGTGCAAGCGTGTAGGCGGCGGGCACGCCGAGCAGAAGCGACAGCACGACGACGGCGACCACGACCTCGACGGTGACCCACAGAATGGACGCGAGCTGGAACTCCTTCCACGCATCGACGTACCATGAGCTGGTCCATCCCTGCGGCAGCCAGGTACCGAGCCAGCGGCTCGCGAACGAGTTGGTCGCCACGGCGGCGATCATCAGGCCGATGTTGACGAGAAAGAGCGCGATCAGGCCGAGCATCAGGGCCCGCCAGGCACGGTCGGCGACGGCGCTGCCGCGCCCGGCGCGAATCGATGGAATCGCGGGGAGACTCCGTGCAGTGATCGTCGCGTTGTCCACGCTCACCCCTTCCCGCCGGTCACCGGCCCCTTGTAGAACCAGCCGCGCAGCGACAGCACGAAGGCGACGATGACGAGCTGTACTGCACCCATGATCATTGCGATCGCGGAAGCGAGCGAGTAATCGTATTGCTCGAACGCGGCCTCGTAGGCGGCGATCGAGATCACGCGCGTCGGTCCGGCGGGCGCGCCGAGCAGCACCGCGGACGGGAACACCGAGAACGCCTGCACGAACGCGAGGCAGAAGCACATCGCGAGGCCCGGTGCGAGCAGCGGCAGGTAGATGTGCCGGAACTGCGCTTTCCGATCGGCGCCGAGCGTCGACGCCGCGCGCGCGAGGACCGGATCGATGCCGGTGATGTACGACAGGATCAGCAGGAACGCGAATGGAAAGCCCGAGATCACGAGCGAGATCAGCACGCCCCAGTAGTTGTGCGTGAGGCGGATCGCGCCGTCGTAGAGGTGCGTCACCTGCAGGAACTGCGAGAGCCAGCCGCGCGGTCCGAAGTACGTCAGCATGCCTTCGGCGATCAGCACGGTGCCGAGCGTGATCGGCACGACGAGCAGCGTCGTCAGCACGCGCTGCCAGCGCGAGCGAACGCGCATCCGGTAAGCGATCGGCAGCGCGACGAACACGTTGATGATCGTCGCCGGCAGCGCGAGCTTCAGCGTCGTGCCGATCGTCGGCCACAGGCGCGACGACGTGAAGAACTTGTGATAGTTCGCGAGCGCGCCGGCGTCCTTCGGCTCGAACGACAGCACGAGGCCGTAGACGAACGGATAGACGAAGAGCAGCAGCATGAACGCCGCGGCCGGCACGACGAGCAGCAGCGCCGCATCGAATCCCGCCGTGCGGGCCTGCGCGTGGATCATCGCGCGTCGCCCGGATAGACGAGCACGCGCTCGGGCGGCACGTGGATGAACACGTTCGCGCCGGGACTTACCCTCCCCGCGGCGCGCACGTGGAGGCGCGAGCCAGAGGGCGTCACCACCTCGACGAGCGAATCGCGTCCACCGTACTCCACGCTGTCGACGCGCCCGCCGATCACGTTCGTTGCGGCCGGCTCGCTCGCGATCGTGATTTCCTCGGGTCGCATCGCGGCGAGCGCACGTCCACCGCCGAGGGGAAGCTTCGCAACGCCGGTCAGGCGCATGTCGGGCGCCTCGAGCGTCACATGCCCATCGCGCTCGCTCGTCACCGGAAGCTCGATCACGTTTCGATAGCCCATGAAGCGCGCGACATGGATGTTCGCCGGCTGCGCATAGACCTCTTCCGGCGTGCCGATCTGCTGCACGACGCCGTCCTTCATGACGACGATGCGGTCGGCGAGCGACAGCGCCTCGTCCTGGTCGTGCGTCACGTAGATCGTCGCGCGTCCGAGCTCGCGATGAATACGCCGGATTTCGGAGCGCGTCTCGAGTCGCAGCTTCGCATCGAGGTTCGACAACGGCTCGTCCATCAGGATCAGCGGCGGCTCGATGACGATGGCACGCGCGATCGCGACGCGCTGTTGCTGGCCGCCGGAAAGCTGCCCCGGCAGCTTGCTCTCCTGGCCAGTCAGCTGCACGAGCCGCAGCGCATTCGCGATGCGCGGCGCCGCGTCGGCCTGCGTCATCCCGCGCATCCGCAAGCCGAAGCCGATGTTCCTGGCAACGCTCATATGCGGGAACAGCGCGTAGTTCTGGAACACCATGCCGAAGCCGCGGCGCTCGGGCGGCAGCGTGTCGATGCGGGTGTCGTCGAGACGAATCGTGCCGCCCGACAGCGGCAGCAGCCCGGCGATGCAGTTGAGCGCGGTCGATTTGCCGCAGCCGGAAGGACCGAGCAGCGCGATGAATTCGCCGCGCCGGACCGTCAGGTTCAGCTCGTTCAGCGCGTTGAACGCGTTGCCGCCGACGCCAGCGAAGCGCCGCGTCACGCGATCGAGCCGCAGCTCGTTGAAATCGTGCTTCATGAACGTGATGGACCTTCAATCCCCTCACCCGCTCGACGCTTCGCGTCTCGCACCCTCTCCCCGCATGCGGGGGGAGGGTTCGGGTGAGGGGACGCCGTTACTTGGTTTTTTGCGCCCCGACTTGCTGGTCCCAAAGGCGGAACATCTCGACCTGCCCCTTCGCGTCGAGCGACTGCGTGTGCGGGAACTCCTTCAGCCACTTGTCGTACTCGGGCCTGCCGTATTCCTTGATCAGCTCCTGGCTTTCCTTCGGCGCCATCGACAGCGGCACGTCCTTCACCGCGGGACCCGGATAGAAGTAACCCTTGTCGTAGGTGAGCGCCTGCGCTTCGGGCTTCAGCATGTAGGCCATCAGGTCCAGGATCACGTTGATCCTGTCGGCCGAGACGCCCTTCGGGATCACCATGTAGTGCGCGTCGTTGACCCACGTCATGTGCTGGAACGGCGTCACCTTGTACGACTTCGGCACGATGCCGAGGATGCGCGGATTGAGGTCCCAGCCGGTCATCGTCACGGTCATGTCGCGCGAGCCCTCGCCGAGCTCCTTCATCACCGCACCCGTGCCGCTCGGGTAGTACTCGATGCAGCCGTTCAGATCCTTGAGATACGCCCATGTCTTGTCCCAGCTCGCGGGGTTCTTCGGGTCCTTGTCGCCGAGGAGGTACGGCAGGCCCATCACGAACGTGCGCCCCGGCCCGGAATTCGCCGGACGCGCGTAGATGAACCGGTTCGGATTGGCCTTGCACCACGCGAGGAGCTCCTGCGGCGTGGTCGGCGCCTGCTTCACCTTGTCCGGGTTGTACTCGAGCAGCGGTCCCGCCGGCATGAACGCGACCTCGATGCCGAAATTGCCGGCAAGCTCCTGCATCTTCGCCGCAGCCGGCTGGTAATTCTGCATCAGGTTCGGAAACTTCGCCGCGTGGTCGGGCAGGATCTTGACGAGGAGACCCTGCTCGATGCCGGCGGCAAGGAAGTCGGTGCCGGTCAGCACGAGGTCGATGTCGCTGCGGCCTGCGGCCTGCATCGCCTTCAGCTTGCCGGGCAGCTCGGGCGCCGGCGCCTTCGTGAAGTTGACCTTCGAGATGAGCTTCGGATTCTTGTTCACGAAGTTCTGGATCGCATCCTGCGTCAACGCCAGATCGCCGGCCACGTCGACGACGTTGATCGACACGGGGCTTTGCGCCGCTGCGCCGGTGATGCCGAACGCGAAGACCGCCGCGGTCGCGGCGGCGATCGCCGTGATCCGCTGCACTGCACGACGCCGACTCTGCGACTGCACGCTGCTGCGTTTCATTTACGTCCTCCTGTGATTGGGCTTGCCGCCCGTCGATTTCGACGCCGCCGTTTGATCGACGCCGCGCTGGAATTCACGCGTCACGCGCGAAAGATGCCG
>JAICLP010000382.1 GCA_025925475.1 Burkholderiales bacterium
GGTCGAGCGCTTCGGCACGATCCGGTTTGCAACGTCGAGCCGCAGACTGGCCGACGACGTCGTCGAGCTCGTACGATCGCTCGGCGGCTGGTGTCGCGTGCATTCGAAGCGGACCAGCTTCTCGTATCGCGGCGTGCGCCGGCAAGGACGCGAAAGCTACGTCTGCACGATTCATCATCACGATCCGAAATCGCTGCTGTTTCTGTCGGACAAGCAGGAGCGCGCGCTCGAGCGTCCGCTACGCCGCAAGCGGCCGACGTTCGCGTCGATCGTGCCGTCGCGCATCGCGGCGACGCAATGCATTGCCGTCAGCCATCCTTCGCATCTGTACTTGACCGACGACTACGTCGTCACCCACAACACCGCATTGGCGCTCAATATCGGCGAGAACGTAGCGCTCAACACCGGCATGCCGGTCGCCGTTTTCTCGATGGAAATGGGCGCTGCGCAGCTCGCGCTGCGGCTGATCGGCTCGGTCGGCCGGCTCGACCAGCACAAGCTGCGCACGGGTCGCCTCGGCCCCGAGGACTGGGACAAGTTGTCCTCGGCGCTCGGGCGGCTCAACGAAGCGCCGATCCTGATCGACGAGACGCCGGCGCTCAATGCGATCGAGGTGCGCTCGCGCGCACGGCGGCTGATGAAGCAGTACGGCAAGCTCGGCCTCGTCATCGTCGACTACCTGCAGCTGATGCAGGCGACGACGTCGGGCGAGAACCGGGCGACGGAGATTTCGGAAATCTCGCGGGCGATGAAGTCGCTCGCCAAAGAACTGTCGGTGCCGGTGGTCGCGGTGTCGCAGCTCAATCGTTCGCTCGAGCAGCGGCCGAACAAGCGGCCGGTGATGTCGGACCTGCGCGAGTGCGTGACAGGCGATACGCTCGTGAATCTCGCCAATGGACGGCGCGTTCCAATTCGTGCACTCGTCGGCACGCTGCCGGAGGTGCTTGCAGTCGATTCGAACCAGCGATTGATCAGCGCGCGCTCGGACCTCGTCTGGTCGAAAGGCCGCAAGCCGGTGTTCGACGTCAAGCTCGCGAGCGGCCGTACGATTCGAGCGACGGCGGAGCATCGGCTGTTGGCGGATCGCGGGTGGAAGACCATTTCCCAACTCGCACCAGGCGAGCGCCTTGCCGTCGCAAGGAGGATTCCCGAACCGGCGAACACCGAAATCTGGTCTGATTCTGAGGTCGCGTTGCTGGGACACCTGATCGGTGACGGCAGCTATCTCAAGCATCAGCCACTTCGCTATTGCACCGCCTCTGACGAGAACAGCCGGCTCGTACGCGAGGCTGCCATCGCAATGGGCAGCACCGTAACGCGATTCGCGGGACGCGGCGCATGGCATCAATTGCTCATCAGCGAAAACGGCGACCGCTGGCATCCTTCAGGGGTCGGCGCGTGGCTCCAGTCGCTCGGCATCTTCGGAAAGCGTTCGCACGAAAAGCGCCTTCCCGAGCAGGTTTTCACGCTCGGCAATCGACAGATCGCGTTGCTGCTGTCCCATCTTTGGGCAACCGAAGGATGCATCGCTCTGCGCAAACCCGGAACACGAGGTGCGCCACGTGTCCATTTCAGTACGTGCAGCCGCGGTCTTGCTCACGATGTGATGGCGCTGCTTCTGCGGCTCGGCATCGTCGCCCGCCTCCGTACTACGCTCCAGCCCGGGGCGAGGCCGGTCCATAGCGTCGACGTCAGCGGTGCGCCCGATCAACGACGCTTTCTCGATGAGGTACCGGCATTCGGACCTCGCGTCGGGCCTGCTGCGCAATTGCGAGGACAGCTGCAGAACGTCGTGGCGAATGCGAACACCGATACATTGCGGCGCGAAATCTTCGGGGATGTCCGTCTTTGCATGCAGCGTCGCGGCGTGACGCACCGGGCAATCGCGGCAGCGCGTGGTACGGCCTGCGGCGGTTCTGCCCATTTCCGCTTTGCGCCGAGTCGACAGACGCTGCAGTCGTACGCACGATTGCCGGACGACGGCGATCTTGCGCGATGGGCCGAGTCGGATCTTTACCGGGATCGTATCGTCGCAATCGAAGCCGCAGGCGAAGACGAAGTCTTCGACCTGACCGTTCCCGGCCCTGCCTGCTGGCTCGCGGATGGCATCGTCAGCCACAACTCCGGGGCGATCGAGCAGGACGCGGACGTCATCGTCTTCATCTATCGCGACGAGGTCTACAACCCCGAGTCGCAGGACAAGGGCACGGCCGAGATCATCATCGGCAAGCAGCGCAATGGTCCGATCGGCACCGTACGGCTTACGTTCCTCGGCGAATTCACGCGCTTCGAAGGCTTCGCCCCGCCGGGCAGCTACTGATCCGGCTTGCCGACCGCGATGTCAAAGTGCATGACGTCCTCGCGTACGGCGAGCTTTTCATAAAGCGCAATCGCCGCATCGTCACTGAGCGCCGGTGTAAGTCGGTCGGCGAACGCGTTGCCGAACAGCGATTACGCCGCACGCATCAGCGGCACCTCGCCGGGAGTCAGGACATGGACGGTGACCGCGATCAGCGCTTGAGCCAGTGCGTGACGTTCTTCCACGCGAACGACAGCGGGTCGGAACCCCAGAACAGCGAGCCGTCGTAGTAGTAGCCGTCGTAACTCTTGCCTGCAACGAGCTCGGGACTTCCGGCGTTCAGCGCGTCGGCGAAGCGCTCCTCCGCCGTCCGCGGCGGCTCGGGCCGCTTGTCGAATTCGCGCACGCCTTCGACGTTGATGCGGTACACCGGAAAGCGA
>JAICLP010000133.1 GCA_025925475.1 Burkholderiales bacterium
CGGACACCGTCGCGCTGACGCGCCATGCCGTGCAACGCGGGTGCGCCGGCGTGCTGATGTTGCCGCCGTTTTATTACAAGGGCGTTTCCGACGATGGATTGTTCGCGAGCTTCGCCGAGGTGATCGAGCGAGTCGGCGACGCGCGGTTGCGAATCTACCTCTATCACATTCCACAGGTGTCGCAGGTGCCGCTCGGTCTCCGGCTGATCGAGCGCCTGCTCGATCGCTATCCGGGCGCGATTGCCGGCATCAAGGACAGCTCGGGCGACTTCGACAACACCCGCGCAATGCTCGAGCGCTTTCAGCCGCGCGGGTTCGACGTCTTCTCGGGCAGCGAGACGTTCCTGCTCGCGACGCTCCGCGGCGGCGGCGCCGGTTGCATCAGCGCGACCGCGAACGTCAATCCCGCACCGATCGCGCAGCTTGCGCGCGACTGGCGGAAGGCGGACGCCGACGCGCAGCAGGCAGCGCTCGATCGCGCACGCACGATCTTCCAGTCGTTTCCGATGGTCGCGGCGCTGAAGGCAGCGATCGCCGCCTTCTCGCAGGATGAAAACTGGGCAACGTTGCGCCCGCCGCTCGTCGCACTGACAGGCGAGGAACGCAGCGCGCTGGTCGAGAAGCTGCGCGCGATCGGGTTTGCGATGCCGGGTCTCGGCATCGCCGCGCACGCGTAGCTACGACACGTCGAACAGCGCGGCGGCACCCATGCCGCCGCCGATGCACATCGTGACGACGACGCGCTTCGCGTTGCGGCGGCGCCCTTCGATCAATGCGTGACCGGTCAGGCGCGTTCCCGATACGCCATACGGATGGCCGACCGCGATCGCGCCGCCGTCGACGTTGAGGCGCTCGTCGGGGATGCCGAGGCGATCGCGGCTTTCGATCACCTGCACGGCGAATGCTTCGTTCATCTCCCACAGGTCGATGTCGTCGACGCGCAGTCGCGTGCGAGCCAGCAGTTTCGCGACGGCGAACACGGGGCCGAGGCCCATTTCCTCCGGCTCGCAGCCGGCGGCTGCGAACGCGCGAAACGTGCCAAGCGGCTGCAGTCCGCGACGTGCCGCTGCGTCCGCGCTCATGACGACGCACGCTGCCGCGCCGTCGGAAAACTGGCTCGCATTGCCCGCCGCGATCACCCCGCCCGGCAGCGCCGGCTTGATCTTCGCCACCGCTTCGTACGTGGTGTCGGCGCGAATGCCTTCATCGGCAGCAAGCGTCACGTCCTTCGTCGACACCGCGCCCGTCTCCTTGTCGGTCACCGACATCGTGACGCCGATCGGCACGATCTCGTCGTCGAACCGGCCCGCGGCTGCGGCTGCGGCCGCGCGCTGCTGGCTCTGCACGCCGTACGCGTCCTGCCGCTCGCGGGAGACGCCATAACGCGCGGCGACGGTCTCGGCCGTCTGCAGCATGCTCCAGTAGATCGCCGGCCTCTGCAAGGCGAGCCAGCCTTCCTGCAGCATGTGCTGGTTCATCTGGTTCTGCACGCAGGAGATCGATTCGACACCGCCGGCGACGTAGACATCGCCTTCGCCGGCGATGATGCGCTGCGCGGCGAAGACGATCGTCTGCAGGCCGGATGCGCAGAAGCGGTTGACGGTGACGCCGGGTACCGACACCGGGCATCCGGCGCGCAACGCGATCTGGCGCGCGATGTTCCAGCCGGTCGCGCCTTCGGGAAAGGCGCAGCCGATCAGTACGTCGTCGACGTCGCCCGGCTCGACGCCCGCGCGCGTCATCGCGTGGTGCACCACGTGGCCACCGAGCGTCGCGCCATGCGTCATGTTGAGCGCGCCGCGCCACGACTTCGCGAGACCCGTGCGCGCCGTGGAAACGATGACCGCTTCACGCATCGGATTCACTTTTTGATGGTTGGCATCGGCGCAGGTTCTGCGCGAGAATGCGCGGCGACGACGCCGCCGCACGTCCATGCTAATGGCGATGCGATGAGGCTCGCAAGCGCCGGACGGCGTCGTGATCGCATCGCAGGAGGATCGCCATGCATGGACTCATGATGCGGATGCCGTTGATGATTTCGTCGCTGATCCGCCACGCGGATCGCTTTCACGGCGACACCGAGATCGTCTCGCGCAGCATCGAAGGCCCGATCCATCGATATTCCTGGCACGGTGCGCACGTACGTGCACGCAAGCTCGCACGCGCGCTGACGCGCCTCGGCGTTCGCGCCGGCGACCGCGTCGCGACGCTGGCGTGGAACGGCCATCGCCACCTCGAGCTGTATTACGCAATCTCCGGCATGGGCGCGATCGTGCACACGGTCAACCCGCGCCTCTACCACGACCAGCTCGCGTACATCGTCAACCATGCCGACGATACGCTCGTCTTCTTCGACCTCACCTTCGCGCCGCTCGTCGCGAAGCTCGCGACCGAATGCAAAGGCGTGAAGGCTTGGGTGGCGATGACCGATAGGGCGCATATCGCGCCTGATGCACCGGCGACGCTTCTCTGCTACGAGGAGTTGCTCGGCGCGGAGGACGACGAGTTCGAATGGCCCGAGTTCGACGAGAACACCGCGTCGGGGCTCTGCTACACGTCCGGGACGACCGGACCGCCGAAGGGCGTGCTGTTCAGCCACCGCTCGACGGTGCTGCACGCGTTCGCATCGTCGCTGCCGGATGCCAAGGCGCTGTCGGCGCAAAGCGTCGTGCTGCCGATCGTGCCGATGTTCCACGTCAATGCCTGGGGCATTCCGTATTCGGGGCCGCTCGTCGGGGCGAAGCTCGTCTTTCCCGGGGCCGCCCTCGACGGCAAGAGTCTCTACGAGCTTTTCGAAAGCGAGCGCGTGACGACGTCGGCCGGCGTGCCGACCGTCTGGCTCGGTCTCGTGCATTACATGAAGCAGAACGACCTGCGGTTGTCGACGCTCAAGATGACGACGATCGGCGGTGCCGCCTGCCCTCCGGCGCTCCTGCACACGCTGCAGGACGACTACGGTATCCGTGTCATGCACGCGTGGGGCATGACCGAGATGAGCCCGATGGGGACGACGGCGACGCTCAAGGGCAAGCATCTGGATCGTCCGGCGTCCGAGCGCAACGAGGTGAGTCTCAAGCAAGGGCGGCCGCTCTACGGCGTCGACATGCAGATCGTCGACGAGGATGGCAATGCGCTGCCGCACGACGGACAGCACGCGGGCAACCTGCTCGTCCGGGGACCGTGGATCGCATGCGGCTACTACGGCGACGACGGCGATCCGACGGTCGACGGGTGGTTTCCGACCGGCGACGTCGCGACGATCGATGCCGACGGCTATCTGCGGCTCACCGATCGCGCGAAGGACGTCATCAAGTCGGGCGGCGAATGGATCAGCTCGATCGACCTCGAGAACATCGCGATGGGACATCCTGCGGTCGCCGAAGCGGCCGTCATCGGCGTGCGCCATCCGAAATGGGACGAGCGGCCGCTGCTCGTCGTCGTGCGCAAGCCGGGCATCGACGTGACGCGCGATGCGCTGCTGGCCTTCTACGCCGGCCGCACCGCGAAATGGTGGGTGCCGGACGATGTCGCGTTCGTCGATGCGCTGCCGCACACCGCCACGGGCAAGCTCGCGAAGCGCGTGCTGCGCGAGCAGTTCGGCGATTACGCGCTGCCGGAAGAGGTTTCGTCGACCGACCGCTGAATTACTTCCCCGATATTGCAAGCGCCCTCCAGCATTGCCGCTTCCGAGCTTGCGTTCGGCGCCGCGAAAGGCGGCTCATTGCGCAGCAGGAAGGCGCTCGAGCAATTCATGCTGCCGCTCGATGTCGCTCCCTTCGATGCAGAAGCAGCGTTTGCCTATGGCGACATCCGCGCCGGCCTGGAGCGGCGAGGAGCGGTGATCGGGCCGCTCGACATGCTGATCGCTGCGCACGCAGTCGCGCTCGGCGTCACGCTTGTCACGAGCAATGGCGGCGAGTTTCGGCGCGTGCCCGGCCTGAAGTGTGAAAACCGGGCCTCGCGCGGCTCCCGCTAGCCGACATCCCTCGTCGCCATCGCCTGCCACCGCCGCGCGAGCGCCGGCTGCTCGGGCGGCGTCCACCGCGCAAGCAGGTCGTCCATCTGCGCGAAGTCGTTGCAGACGAGCACGACGTCGCAGCCGGCGCCGATCGCGGCGTCGGCCCGCGCGACGATGTCGCCGGCCGAGTGCGCGCCGGCCATTTCGAGATCGTCGGAGAACACGAGGCCGTCGAAAGCCAGCCGCTGACGGAGGATTTCGTCGATCCACACCGGCGAAAAGCCGGCCGGCTGCGCATCGACCGCCGGATAGACGACGTGCGCCGGCATGACGGCGTCGAGTCCCTGCGCGATCAATGCAGCGAACGGCACGATGTCGCTGCGCAGGATGTCGTCGAGTGTGCGAGTATCGATCGGCGTGTCGACGTGCGAATCCGCGGCGACATGACCGTGCCCGGGGAAGTGCTTGCCAACCGATGCGACGCCGCCGGCATCGAGCCCGCGCACGAGCGCGCCGGCGAGATCGGCGACGATCACGGGATCGGCGTGGAACGCGCGATCGCCGATCACCGTGCTTGCACCGTAGTCGAGGTCGAGCACCGGCGTGAAGCTGAAATCGACGCCGTGGTCGCGCAGTTCGCGTGCGATCGTCTCGCCGAATTCGAATGCCTCCGCGTCGGCGGACGCAGGATCGGCGTCCCAGCGCTCGCCCAATGTGCGCATCGGCGGCAACGGCGTGAATTCGCCGCTGCGAAAGCGTTGCACGCGACCGCCTTCGTGATCGACCCCGATCAGCAGTTCGGGACGCAGCGACCGAATCGACGCCGTCAGTGCACGCAATTGCGGCGACGATTCGAAGTTGCGCGCGAAGAGAATCGCGCCGCCGACGCGCGGATCGACAAGCCGCCCGCGATCGCCGTCGGTGAGCGCAAGCGCCTCGACGCCGAGCATGATCGGCCCGCGGCCGCTCACCGCCCTATCCTTGTTTCGCGGCCTGCCGCATCAGCGCCTTCATCTCGCGCACGGCTTCGCGCAGGCCGACGAAGACGCTGCGCGAAACGATCGCGTGGCCGATGTGCAACTCGCGCACGCCCGGCAGTGCCGCGACCGGCTGCACGTTGACGTAATTCAGCGCGTGGCCCGCATTGAAGCGCATGCCGAGGTCGCGTATTGCTCGCCCCGCAACGTGAACGCGGTCGAGCTCCGCGACGACGGCGCGGCTTTCAGCGTCGCGTCCCTTCGCATGAAAGGCGTGCGCATACGGGCCCGTGTGCACTTCGCAGACGCGCGCTCCCACGCGTGCGGACGCCTCGACTTGCGGCAGGTCGGCGTCGATGAACACCGACGTCACGATTCCCGCATCGGTGAGGCGTCCGATGGCGGTCTTGAGCTTCCCTTCCTGCGCGACGACGTCGAGGCCGCCTTCCGTCGTCACTTCCTCGCGCCCCTCGGGCACGAGCATCGCCATTTCGGGACGCAGCGCGCACGCGATGTCGACCATCTCGTCGGTCGCCGCCATCTCGAGGTTGAGCTTGATGTGGACGAGGTCGCGGAGCCTCCGCACGTCCTCGTCCTGGATGTGCCGCCGATCCTCGCGCAGATGCACGGTGATGCCGTCGGCGCCCCCGAGATGCGCTTCGACGGCGGCCCATACCGGATCAGGTTCGTACGTGCGGCGCGCCTGCCGCAGCGTCGCCACGTGGTCGATGTTCACGCCGAGCTCGATCACTTCACTTCCTTTCGTCATCCTCCAACGCTGCAAGATCCTGCACGACGCGCCTGCTGAAGATGCGCCGCTCCTCGAGGTAATGATCGAGGATGCCGCGCATCAGCCGCTTCGCTTCGCCAGCGATGTCGGCATCGGGATAGCGCTCGTCCGCCAGCGCGATCAGCGTGGCGCCGCGGACCACCGGCCACGGTGCGCGCGGCTCGGCGGCGAAGCGTTGCGGGCCACGCTCGAAAGCGTAATGGTAGCGCTCGCCTGCTTCGATCGGCGCGCCGCTTGCGACATCGTGCGTGAGCGTCAGCGCGTAACCGAGCTCGGCGAGCAGCCGCAACTCGAAATGACGCAGCGTCGCGGCCTGCGCGGCGGGCGTTGCATCCGTCGTCAGCGCACGCAACGTCGCGGCGTACTCGTGCCAAAGCGCCGGATGCGGGTCCTCGCGCGCGAGCAGCTTCAGCAGCAATTCGTTCAGGTAAAAGCCGCACAACAGTGCCGCCCCGGTGGGAAGGGGCAGCCCGCCCTGCCACTCGGCCTTGGCGAGCGTCTTCAGCTCGCCCGTACCCGCCCACGACAGCACGAGCGGCTGGAAGGCCTGCAGAACACCGCGCATTTCCGAGCGCGGTCGCTTGGCGCCTTTCGCGACCATCGCGACGCGCCCGTACTGCTCGGTGAAGGCCTCAACGATCAGGCTCGTCTCGCGGTACGGATACGTGTGAAGGATGAACGCCGGCTCGTCGTCGCGGCGTTCGCGGAGTTGTCGCAACTAAAGAGCTCCGTTCGCGGACACGATTGCGAGGCGGCGCTAATACCCCAGCCGCTTCAGCATTGCATCGCTTTGGGCCCATCCGCGCTTGACTCGCACCCACACCTCGAGGAACACCTTGCCGCCGAAGAGCGCTTCCATCTCCTGGCGCGCCTGGGTCGCGATTGCTTTCATGCGGCCGCCGCCCTCGCCCACCAGGATTGCGCGCTGGCTCGCCTTGTCGACGTAGACGGTCGCATGAATGCGCCGCAGGCCGCCGTCGTGATCGAAGCTGTCGATCGCCACCGCGGTGCCATACGGGACCTCGTCGCCGAGCTGGCGGAAAATCTTCTCGCGGATGAACTCGGCGGCGAGGAAGCGCTCGTCGCGGTCGGTGACGTCGTCATCCGGATAAAGCGCAGGCCCCTGCGGCAACTGCTCGGCGATCGCGCGCTTCAAGGCATCGAGATCGGTGCCGCGCTCGGCGGATATCGGCACGATCGCTGCAAAATCACGCAGCCCTGCGAGCTCGGCGATGCGCGGCAACAGCGTGCGCTTGTCGGCGAGCGCATCGATCTTGTTCGCGGCCGCGATCGCCGGCACGTTGCGCGGCAACAGGTCGACGACCTGGCGGTCCTCCTCGGTGATACGCGCGGCGTCGGTGACGACCACGATCGCGTCGACGCCGGCGAGCGCGTCGCGCACCGTGCGATTGAGACGCTCGTTGAGCCGCGATCGGTGACGCGTCTGAAAGCCGGGCGTATCGACGAAGACGAACTGCGCGCCGGGCTCGGTCAGGATGCCGGTGATCCGATGACGCGTCGTCTGCGGCTTCTTCGACGTGATGCTGATGCGCGCACCGACGAGCGCGTTCAGCAGCGTCGACTTGCCGACTGACGGCCGGCCCACGATCGCGACATGCCCCGCGCGATGCGGCGCATCGTCAGCCATCGCGCCGCCCTTCGGGCAACAGCTCGAGCGCCTGCGTCGCGGCATCCTGCTCGGCCGCACGGCGGCTTCCCCCGGTGCCGCGCGTGACGATGCCGAGATCGGCTATCCGGCATTCGACGACGAATTCCTGCGCATGGGCCTTGCCGGTCGTCGCCGCGATCTCGTAGGCGGGCTCCGGCAGCCGCCGCTTGTGCAGCGATTCCTGCAGCCGCGTCTTCGCGTCCTTGCCGAGGCGCGACGGATCGGCGTCGCGCAGCGCGTCGCCGTACGCCGAGTCGATTTCCGCGCGCGCAGCCGCGAAGCCCGCGTCGAGGAACACCGCACCGAAGACCGCCTCCATCGCGTCGGCGAGGATCGACGCGCGGTCTGCACCGCCGCTCTTCAACTCGCCTTCGCCGAGGCGAATCTCGCTGCCGAGAGCGATGCGCCGCGCGACCTGCGCCAGCGTGTCCTCGCGCACGAGATGCGCACGCGCGCGCGTCAGCTGCCCTTCGGGCGTATCGGGGAAGCGCTCGTAGAGCGACAGCGCGACGACGAAGCCCAGCACGGCGTCGCCGATGAACTCGAGCCGCTCGTTGTTCGGCGTGCCGTAGCTGCGATGGGTCAGCGCCTGCCGCAGGAGGTCGGGATTCGCGAACGCATGCGCGATGCCGGCGCGCGGTGCGCCGCTCGCGGGCGTGTCGTCGGGGCCTGGTTCGCTAGCCGCGGGACGAACGCGCTTCGAACTCGAGGAGGATGCTCGCATTGCCGATCATGTGCAGGACCTTCTGCCATGACAGCGTCGCGACGATCGCGTTGCCTTCGCGGCCCACGGTTACATCGCCGGCACTCAC
>JAICLP010000345.1 GCA_025925475.1 Burkholderiales bacterium
GCGCGTCGTCGATGCGAAGCAGCTCGTAGACGCCGGTGCGTCCCGCATAACCAGTATGGTTGCACGCGTCGCAACCCTTCGCATCCCATACCCGCTGCGTGACCGGCAAGCCGATGTCCTCGAGCAGCCGTCCTTCGCCATCGCTCGGCGCGCCGGGGGTGCGGCACGCGGGGCACAACGTGCGCACGAGACGCTGCGCGAGCACGCCGAGCAGGCTCGATGCGAGCAGGTAAGGTTCGACGCCCATGTCGGCCAGCCGCGTGATCGCGCTCGCCGCATCGTTCGTGTGCAGCGTCGCGAGCACGAGATGCCCGGTGAGCGAGGCCTGCACGGCGATCTGCGCCGTTTCGAGATCGCGGATCTCGCCGATCATGATCACGTCGGGATCCTGTCGCAGGATCGAGCGCAGCGCTCGCGCGAACGTGAGATCGATTCGCGGATTGACCTGCGTCTGGGCAACGCCGTCGAGCGCGTATTCGATCGGATCCTCGACGGTCATCATGTTCGTCGTGCCGCGCGGCAGCCGCGACAGCGCCGCGTAGAGCGTCGTCGTCTTGCCCGATCCGGTGGGACCGGTCACGAGCAGGATGCCATGCGGCTCGCGGATCAGCCGATCGACGTCGCGCAGCGTTTCGCTGCTCATCCCGAGCGTCGCGAGATCGAGTCGCGCCGCTTCCTGATCCAGGAGCCGCAGCACGACGCGCTCGCCCGCACCGGTCGGCAACGTCGACACGCGCACGTCGACCTGGCGGTCGCCGAGCTTCAATGCGATGCGGCCGTCCTGCGGCAGGCGCTTTTCGGCGATGTCGAGGCCGGCCATGATCTTCAATCGCGACACCAGCGCACCGTGCAACGCACGCGGCGGCTCGATCGCATCGCGCAGCATGCCATCGATGCGAAAGCGCACGACGGCGCGCGCCTCGTACGGCTCGAAATGCAGATCCGACGCGCGTTCGCGCAGCGCCTGCAGCAGCAGCGCGTTGATCATCCGGATCATCGGCGCCTGCGTGCCGGAGTCGAGCAGGTCCTCGCTCGTCGGCAGCTCCTGCATGAGCCGCGCGAGATCGGCCCCGCTCGCGAGGCTTTCAGTCATCGCGACGGCAGCGCCGGCCTGATTGTAGGTACGCGCGAGTTCGGCGGCGAACACGTCGGCCGCGACGTTACGCGTGACGAGCGGCCGATTCAGGACGCGCCGAAGCTCGGCGATGCCGTCGACGCTCGCATCGGGACGTAGCAGCACGACGACCGAATCGCCGTCGTCGCGCCATGCAAGCACGCCGTGAGTGCGCGAGAACGCGTACGGGATCAGCGCACTCGGCGCACGGTCACGGGTTGTGGGGACGCTCGCCACTGGGTGTCGGCTGCGGTGTCGCGGGCGGCGCCGGCAGCGGCAGCGTTGTCGCTTGCGGCGTGCCGCTCGTCGCACCCTGCGGCGTACCGGGCATCGTTCCCTGCGGCGGCAATTCAGGGACCGTCGGATCCTTCCAGAACCAGCGCGGATCGAGGGCCATCCGCGATTGTTCGCCGCGCAGATAGTCGTAGCGCTCGGACGTGAGCTCGTGTCCATCCTTCGTGCCGCGCACGATCGTGGGCTTCAGGAAGATCATCAGGTTCGTCTTAGTCCGCGAGCGGTTGTCGTAGCGGAAGAGCGATCCGAAGACCGGCACGTCGCCCGCGTACGGCAGCTTCTGCGTGCCGTCGTTCATGGTGTCCTGGATCAAGCCGCCGAGCACGACGATCTGCTGGTCGTCGACGACGACCGACGACTCGAGCGCACGCTTCGAAAGAATGGGACCCGCCGCGGAGTTGTCCTCGACGCGCGACACTTCCTGGTAGATGCCGAGACGCACCGTTCCTCCTTCGGTGATCTGCGGCTTCACGCGCAGCACGAGGCCGACGTCGCGCCGCTCGATCGTCTGGAACGGCTGGACCGTCGCCGTCGTTCCGGTCGTCGCGTACTGACCCGTGATGAACGGGACGTTCTCACCGACGATGATCCGCGCCTCTTCGTTGTCGAGCGTCAGCAGCGTCGGCGTCGACAGGATGTTCGCGGTCGAATCGCTTTCGAGCGCGCGCACGAGCAGCCCGAGGTTGCTGATGACGCCGAGGCCCGGAATCGTGATCGAGCCGTTGATGACGCCGAGGTTCAAGCCATTGCCGAGGGAGCCGAGATTGACCGACGCGTCGATGATGTTCTGGCCGCTGCCGCGCGCGCCGAAGTTCGTGCCGCCGATGCCCTGCACGCCGTTGCGCTTCGGGCTCGCGCCGGTCAGCACCTGCCACTGGATGCCGAACTCGGCCGCCTTGTCGGATGACACTTCGACGATGAGCGCCTCGACGAACACCTGCGCGCGGCGCGTGTCGAGGCGATCGATCACCGCACGCAGGTTGTTGTAGACCGGCTCCGGCGCCATGATGATCAGCGCGTTGTTCGCGGTGTCGGCCTCGATCATCGCGCCGCCGGCCGAGAAGGCCGTTGGTTGCGACGTCGTCGCACTCGTCGCGAGCGGGCTCGTCGCCGCTGACGCCCCGAGGCTCGTCGTCGTCGTTGCCGCAGTGCCGGGCGCCGCCATCGGCACGCTGGTCGTCGTCGTGATCGGTGTGGATGGCGCGTTCGCGCGCTCGCCGCCATAAAGGCCGCGGAGCGTCTCGGCGACCTGCGCGGCTTCGGCGTTCTTCAGATAGACGATGAACACGTTGCCGCCGGTGCGCGAGGGCGTATCGAGCTGTTCGATCAGCTGGCGCACCCGCGCGCCGCGGGCCGGATTGTCGGCGCGGACGAGAATGCTGTTCGAGCGCGGATCGGGAACGAGCGCCACGCGCTGCTGCGCTTCGAGTTGTGCACTGGCGCCCGTCGGCGCGTTCTCGGAGAGCACGCGATTGACGAGCGCGGCGACGTCGATCGCCGACGCGTTCTTCACGTGCACGAGCATCGGCTCGCCCGCGGGTGGCAGATCGAGCGACGCGACGATGCGGTCGATGCGCTTCACGTTGTCCGCGTAGTCGGTGACGATGATCGCGTTGTTCGGGATGTACGCCGAGATCACGTTGTTCGGCGTCACGAGCGGGCGCAGCACGGTGACGAGTTGTGCCGCCGATTCGTAGCGCAGCGGGATCACCTGCGTGACGATCCGATCGCCGCTTGCGGAGACCGTCGCGCGCGCAACCGGCCCGGCCTGCGTCTTCGCTTCCGCCTCGGGGACGATCTTCGTGATGCCGTCGCTTTCGACGGCGGCGAAGCCCTGCATCCGAAGCGCCGACAGAAGCGTCGGATAGACGAGTGCGCGCGGGACGGGCTGCGCCGACACGATGTTCACCGTGCCCTTGACGCGCGGGTCGACGAGGA
>JAICLP010000166.1 GCA_025925475.1 Burkholderiales bacterium
ACTCGGCTATGATGATGCAAAAGTTTTTGCCGCCATGCGGATGTTTCCTGCGCCCGTTGCCCTCTCGCTGGCTACGCTCGTCTCGCTGCCGCCCGCTCTGGACGCGCCGCGCTACGGCCGCGAATCGCTGCGGGCCGGCATCCTGCACATCGGCGTCGGGAATTTCCATCGCGCGCATCAGGCGGTATACCTCGATGACCGCTTCAATGCGGACGCCGACCTGGACTGGGCCGTCGTGGGCGCGGGGGTGCGCGAGGCGGACCGCGCGATGCGGCGCGATCTCGCCGCGCAGGACTTGCTGACCACCGTCGTCGCGCAGGAAGCCACGCAGGCGGCCGCGCGAGTCACCGGCACGATGATCGATTTCATCGAGCCGGGCGATACCGCAGCACTCCTCGCAACCCTGTCCAACCCGGCGATCCGGATCGTGTCGCTCACGATCACCGAGGGCGGCTATTGCATCGATCCTGCGACGCAGCGCTTCGATGCCGGGCATGCCGAGATCGTCGCCGATGCCGCCGACATTGCACACCCGCGCGGCGCGTTCGGTTTCATCGTCGCCGGATTGATGCGCCGGCGTGCAGCCGGCATCGTGCCGTACACGGTGATGTCGTGCGACAACGTCCCCGGCAACGGCCACGTGACCCGCGATGCCGTCACGGGACTCGCACGGCTCGTCGACCCCGGCCTTGCCCGCTTCATCGAGGATCGCGTCGCGTTTCCGAACAGCATGGTCGATCGCATCACGCCCGCCACGACGCCGGGCGAGTGCGCCCGTCTGGAAGCGACGTACGGCATTCGCGACGCGCGTCCGGTGTTCTGCGAGAACTTCCGGCAATGGGTGCTGGAGGACGAATTTTCGGCCGGCCGGCCGCGGCTGGAAGAGGCCGGCGTGCAGTTCGTCGCCGACGTCGCGCCGTTCGAGCTCATGAAGATCCGCATCCTGAACGGCGGCCATGCGGCGCTCGCCTATCCTGCTGCGCTTCTCGACGTCGAGTTCGTGCACGAGGCGATGGACGAGCCGCTCGTCCGCGGATTCCTGGAGAAGCTCCTCGACGACGAGATCGTGCCCGAGGTGCCGCCCGTTCCCGGCACCGACCTTCGCCAATACCGGACATCGGTGCTGCACCGCTTCGCGAACCCGCGCATCGGCGACACCGTGCGCCGGCTGTGCCACGACGGCTCGAACCGCCAGCCCAAGTTCATCCTGCCGGCCGTTGCCGATCGGTTGCGCAACGGACGCGGCGCCGACGGGCTCGCGCTGGCGGGCGCGCTGTGGTGTCGCTATTGCTTCGGCACCAGCGACAGCGGCGCCGCGATTGCGCCGAACGATCCGGTGTGGCCGCGTCTCGCATCACGCGCGCAGGAGGCGCGCCGCGATCCGCGCGCGTGGCTCGCTATGCATGACATCTTCGGCGATCTCGGCAACGACCCGCGATACGTCACGGCGTTCTCGCGCGCGCTCGATGCGCTGTGGCGTCACGGCACGCGCGCGACGCTTGCCCGCTATCTCGACGAACGAGCGCCGGAACATGGCGCTCAGTCATGATGCGGAGAGGCGCAGCGCCCGGGTGATCCCCTCGAGCTCCATGTAGTCGCGGGCAATCGCGACTGCTCCCGCCGCGCGCAATCGCTCGCCGTGGCCGTCGCGCACATGCGACCCCCCGAGGAATCCGATCGCGGTCATGCCTGCGGCGACGGCGCCGCGAATGCCGGATGCGCTGTCCTCGATGACGATCGCCTCGGCGGGCGCCACGCCAACCTGTGCCGCGGCGTGCAGGAAGAGATCGGGATGCGGCTTGCCGCGCGCGACCATGCTCGCACTGTAGACGTTATCCGGGAATACGTCGGCGAGGCCCAGGATGTCGATGCAGCCCGCGAGGCGTTCCGGCGACGACGACGACGCGATCGCACGCCTCATGTCCGGAAATGCGGCGACGTAACCGCGCACGCCGGGCACCTCCCGCAAATCCGTGCGAAAGCGCGCGAGCGTGCGTGACGTCAATGCATCGGCAAGATCCGGTACCGGCCGTCCGATCACTTCGCGTACCGCCGACGCCACGTCGTCCATCCGCTTGCCCATGAATGCGTGCAGGCACTCGTCGACGCTCATCGGCGTGCCGAGCTCGGTGATGTATTCCGCGAGCACCGCGTTCGCAAGCGCCTCGCTGTCGGCAATCACGCCATCGAAGTCGAAGACGAGCAGCGATTTGCGCGATCGGTTCACGGCTGTCATGCGCGACCTTCCCGTCGTGCATCACCGTCTAGTCCCCAGAAGCCTCCCGGCGCGAACAGCGCATCGATCGCACGATCGAGCCAGCCGAGATCGTCGAGACAGTCGAGCAGCGTGTAACGGCGCCGGATCAGCCGTGCACGTCGATAGTCGGCCGCGAGCTTGGGCAGCGATACACCGAGCGCCCGCGGATGCGACGCGGCGCCGCACGCGGCGAGGCGCTGCTGGAGCGCGCCCGGCGGCATCAGCCGCGCACGCAACCGCTCACGCAATCGCGGCCATCCTTCGGCCAGCGCGCGCATGCGCGCGGATCGCTGCGAGGCACGCATGCGCTTCGCGTCGGTCTCGACGCGCGCGCTTTCGAGCAGTGCCGGCTCGGTGAACGCCGCCGCGAGCTGGTCTTCGATCGCTGTCGATGGAGCTTCACGCAGATTGCAGCATTCGCGTGCACGGCCAGCGACATCCTGCGCGACGAACCACTCGTACAACGCGAGCATCGCGACGGCGCCGACGCCAACGCACGCGCCGTGCGCCACCGGCTCGCCGTCGACCGTCAGCCGCTCCATTTCCCAGAGGTGCGCGAACTGGTGATCGCTGCCGCTCGCAGGTCGCGAGTTGCCATGCGCCTGGATCGCGAAGCCCGATACGAGCAGTCCGACGACGAGCCCCCGCAGCGCATCACGCTCGCCGCGGGCAATGCCGTCGAAGTTCGCGAGCCAGTGCGCGACGTTGTCCTGCACGACGGCGAACGGCTCGGCTGCGATCGCATCCTCGCCGAGGGCGTCGGCGAGCGTCCAGTCGGCCCCGGCGACGAGCTTGCCCGACAGGTCGCCGTACCCCCATGCCGCCATCGGCGACGGCGCATCGGCGACGATGCCGACGTCGGCGACGATGCCGAAGGGCGGCGCGCAGTCGAGCGTCCGCTTGAATCCGCGTTCGAGCAGCGCGGCGCCCGAGGCGGCATAGCCGTCCATCGATGCAGCGGTCACGACGCTCACGTAGGGGATGCCCGCCCGATGCGCCGCGTACTTGACGAGGTCGTTGACGACGCCGGAACCGACGGCGATCGGCAGCATGCCCTTCAATCGCTCGCTGAGCCCGACGGCCGTTTCGACACGCGGTTTCACGCGCGGCATCTCGTCGAGCACGATCGGCGCCGCGACCACGTTGCCTGATTCCTCGAGCACTGCAACGACACGCCGACCTGCCGCGCGCATCGTGTTGCAATCGGCGACCACCTGAAGGCCCGCGCTTACGCCAAGGCGACCGAGCAGCGCGGGCAGGCGTGCGATCGCGTCCTCGCCAACGTCGACTTCGCGCGTGACCGACGCACGTGACACGGCACGCCGCAGCACCGCTTCGTCCCGATCGACGCCCTCGGTACTCACGCTCCGCGCATCACAGCCCCTGCAGGCACGCAAGCAGCTCGTCGTGAATCAGGCCATTCGATGCGATCTTCTGCAGGTCATCGTCGTGCGAATCGCGACCATCGAGGCGCGTCACGCGCCCGCCGGCGGCGCGCACGAGCGGCATCGCCGCGGCATGCGACACGATGTCGGCCTTGAGCGAGACGAAGCCGTCGAGACGGCTGTCGGCGATCAGGCTCAGCTCGAACCCGCCCGACACGATGATGCGCACGCCGCGTGCCCTGTTGCCGAGGCGGCGGATCGCCTCCGCGGCGCGCGCGACCTCCGCCTCATCGTAATGCGACGTCAGGATCACCGACACGACGGCGTCGGACAGCGATGCGCACGACGACACGCGGGCATCGCGTCCGTTGACCGTCGCGACCTCGCCCTCGATGAAGCGCGCCGTGACGTCGCCGAGCGGCGAATGCACCACGCCGACGCGCGTGCGGCCCTCCTCCTGGTACGCCATCGTCACCGAGAACCACGCGAGCCCGCTCGCGTAGTTCACCGTGCCATCGAGTGGATCGACGATCCAGCGCGATCCACCCGCGGGCCCGCTCGCGCCCGCCTCTTCAGAGAGGATCGCCGCGCCGGGCGTCAACGCGCGCAGCCCGGCGATCACGAGGCGCTCGGAGGCGAGGTCGGCCTCGGTGACCACGTCGCGCAATTGCTTGCGCGACACATCGAGCTTGCGATCCCGCATCGCGAGCAGCGTTTGCGCGGCCTGCATCGCGATCGCCTCGGCACCGCTCAGGATCTCGCGGTAGCGCGAAGCATCGCTTCGTGCATCGTCGCCTGTCCGGGCAACCGTCATTGCGCCATCATCGCCGCGGTGTCCTTCACGATCTTCTCGTAGCCGGCTTTCGGCTCGATCTCTCCGCGCATGACGGCGCTGATGATGTCGCGCTGCGCGCGCCAGATGCGGACCGAATTGCCGGCCGGATAGCCGACCCAGCGCGCGGCGCGATCCATCTGCAACGCCGCGGTTCGATCGTTCGGATGCTGGTCGTAGAAGGCGCCGAGGAACTGTGGCTCGGTTGCCCGCAGGTTCGTCGGCATGTAGCCGGTCGTCTCGACGACGATCTTCTGCGCTTCGGGCCCGGTCACGAACTTCACGTATTCCCACGCCGCCTTCTGCTTCTGCGCATCCTGCGTCGTAATGATGGCGGCGTTGCCGCCGGTCGGTAATCCGCCTTTGGTCTTGTCGTCCACGGGGAACACGGCAGTTCGCATCGTGAACTTGCCGCCGACGAGATCGCTCATCTGCTTGAGTCGCGCCGGCGTATCGAAGAAGAGACCGACCTTGCCGGCAAGAAACTGCTGGCGCGCCTGATCGAGCGAGATCAGCGGCATGCCGTCGTCGGTGACGAAGCTGCGGAACCGCTGCAACGTCTTCACGCCGAGGACGGACCCGCCGAGCGGCACCTGCCTGCCATCGACGACGATGCCGCCGGCCTGCATGATCATCGCGTGATAGAGCCAGTTGCCCGGGTAGTCCTGCACGCCATACACGAGGCCAGCAACATCGGAACCGAGCGCCTTGATCTTCGCGGCCAGCGCGATCGTCGCGTCCCAGGTATCGGGCATCCGATCCGGGTCGCCGCCGGCCTTTTTCACGAGGTCGACGTTGTAGTACATGATCGGCGTCGACGCATTGAACGGCATGCCATACAGCTTGCCGTCCACCCTGCCGAGCTCGAGCATCCGGTCGGAGTAATTCTTCTGCCGGAATGCGTTGCCTTCGCGCGCGAGCAGCGGGTCGAGGTCGACGAGCTCGTCCTGCTTGACGAGCGCATGCACGAGCTCGTCGAGCAGGTCGTAGCCGGAGTAGTAGACGTCGGGCAGCTGATGCGTGAGCGCCGCACGCATCATTGCCTGATGCCCGTCGTCGTACGTGGGGGCGGGCGCGCGGAACACGATCCTGATGTCGGGATGGCGCTGCATGAATTCGCGCGCGATCGGCTCGTGAAATTTGGCGAACGCGGGAAATGCGTAGAAAACGTCGAGCGTCACCGGTTCGGCGCGCGCGGCCGACCCGAGGGTCATCAGCGCCGCGATCGCGAGCGCGCGCCACAGTGCTGCTCTCATCGCCTTCTTCTCCTCACGCGTTCGAACGAGCAACGAGATGTCATGCACGCCCCGGATATTCGGGAGGCGGCTTGAAGTTGTGGATCGGCCCGTAATCGCCGACGACCGCGACGTGGCTCACGATGCCGATGCCGGGCCGGTAGACGTGGAGCGCGAGCCCCGGCGGCTCGTGAACGAACCGGTTGTCGTCGTCGCTTTCGAAATCGAGCACGACCTGATGCGCCGTGCTCGGCGCGGCGAAGCCGATGGTGCCCGCGAAGCGCACGACGATCGGCCGATGGCAATGGCCGGCGACGATGCGCTCGACTTCGGGATGGCGCGCGATCAGGTCGGTGAACGCCGGCGTCGTGCGGCACTTGATCGAATCCATCGCCGCGATTCCCGTATCGAATGGCGGATGATGCATGAAGATCAGCGTCGGCCGCCCGTCGCCCTGCTCGAGCATCCGCGCGAGCCACGCTTCGCGCGCAGCACAGATCTCGCCGGCCGTTTCGCCGGCGACGACAGTGTCGAGCCCGATCAGGCGTACCGGAAAATCGTCGATCCCGTAGTGCAGGAATTGCGCATCCTGCTCGAGATACGCGTGGCGATCGGCAAGGCACGCACGCATCACGTCCTTCCGATCGTGGTTGCCCGGAATCACGAACGCCGGCATCCGCAGTTGCGCGAGCGCGTCGCCCACCTGCCGATATTCGTCCTCGAGCCCGCAATCGGTCAGATCGCCGGTCGCGATTACGCAATCGGGCACCGGATGCAGCGCGTTGATCGCCGCAACCGCGTCTCGCATCATCTGATTCGTGTCGATGCCGGCATACGCGCGGACGCCGGGCGGCCGCGCGTGGAGGTCGGTGATTTGCGCAATGATCATCGCCAGGTTCGAGAGCGCATCACTGAGACTGCATCAGCGAAGCGGTTTCCTTGACCAGCTTGTCGTAGCCCGCCTTCGCATCGATGTCGCCGCGCATCACGCTGTTGATGATCTCGCGCTGCGCGCGCCAGATGCGCACCGAGTTGCCGCCGGGATACCCCTGCCACGGCACCGAGCGGTCCATCTGCAGCGATACCGTGCGGAAGTTCGGGTTCTGCTGGTAGAACGGTCCCAGGTATTCGGGCCCCGTCGCGAGCAGGTTCGTCGGCAGGTACCCGGTCGTCTCGACGACGATCTTCTGTGCGATCGGGCCCGTCTCGAACTTGATGAACTCCCACGCCGCCTTCTGCTTCGTCGGATCGTGCGTCGTGATGATCGCCGCGTTGCCGCCGGTCGGCAGGCCGCCCTTCGCCTTGTCGTCGATCGGGAACGTCGTCGAGCGCAGCGTGAACTTGCTGCCGATCAGGTCCGTCACCTGGCGCAGTCGCGCGGGCGT
Source organism: Burkholderiales bacterium (assembly GCA_025925475.1). Classification (GTDB taxonomy): domain Bacteria; phylum Pseudomonadota; class Gammaproteobacteria; order Burkholderiales; family Casimicrobiaceae; genus VBCG01. The sequence continues at coordinate 7,095 of JAICLP010000166.1, forward strand.
GTCGAAGAAGATGCCGATCCTGCCGGCGATGAACTGCTGGCGCGACTGGTCCCAGTTGATGAGCGGCATGCCG
>JAICLP010000215.1 GCA_025925475.1 Burkholderiales bacterium
GCTTCACCGACAGCGACGCGCAGACGATGCAGGAGATCAGGCGTTTCCTGAGCTACATGCCGTCGCACAACATGGAGCTTCCGCCGGTACGCGAGATGGCGAGCGATGCCGCGCAGGACCAGGACGCGATCCTCGGCATCCTTCCCGAGAAGCGCACGCAGGTCTACGACATGCGCAAGATCGTCGCGGTCATCGCCGACCGCGACAGCGTGTTCGAGTTGAAGCCGCGCTACGGCCGGTCGCTCATCACCGCCCTCGCGCGCCTCGGCGGGAAGAGCGTCGGCATCATCGCGAACAATCCGATGGTCGGCGCCGGCGCGCTATCCGCCGAAGCGTGCAAGAAGGTGATCGATTTCCAGGTGATGTGCGACAGCTTCAACATCCCGCTGCTGCGGCTGCTCGATACGCCGGGTTTCGTCGTCGGCAAGGATGCCGAGCGCAAGGGCGCGCCGGGCTGGATCATGAACATGATGAACTGCACGTCGTTCGTCACCGTGCCGAGCATCACCGTGATCGTGCGCAAGGCGTACGGCCGCGCGTACGTCGCGATGGGCGGCGGCCGCCACAACGACGAGATGATCGCGTGGCCCACGGCCGAAGTAAGCTTCATGGATCCGTCGTTCGCGACGACGATCGTGCACGGCGTCAAGCCCGGCGACCCCGGCTTCGACGACGCGCTCGCGCAGATCCACAAGAACGACGAGGTCTGGGACATGGCGACGATCTTCTCGCTGCAGAACATCATCAAGCCGCAGGAGACGCGCGACTACCTGATCCGGATGTTCGACGTGTACCGGTCGCGGCGCGGCGGTGGCGTCGGGAAGCATCTGCTGTCGAACTGGCCGACGAGCTACTGATGCCTGCAGCGGCGGAGTTGCTCGACGGGATCGCGGCCGCGCGCGCCGTGCAACGGCGCTCGCTCAACGAGGCCGACGGCAAGCGGTTGCTCGCGCGCTTCGGCGTTCCCGTTCCGCGGTTCGTGACGGTGCCCGACGCGCAGGCGGTGGCGGGCGCGATCAATGGCCTGCGCGGTCCGTTCGCCGTCAAGGTGATGTCGCAGGACATTTTGCACAAGAGCGATGCGGGCGCGCTCATGCTCGGCGCGCGCGACGCGCATGCGGTGCGCGACGCGATCGCGGCGATCGGGTCGCGGCCGCAGGTACGAGGCGCTCGCGTCGACGGCTACCTGGTCGAGGAGATGTGTGCGCCCGGCAGCGAGATCGCCATCGGCGCCGTGCGCGACCGCCAGTTCGGCCCGATGATCATGGTTGGCCTCGGCGGCGTTTTCGTCGAGGTGCTGCACGACGTCGCATTCCGGCTGTGTCCGATCACCGAGCGCGACGCGGTCGCGATGCTGGCGGAGTTGCGCGGCGCGAAGCTCCTCGACGGTTATCGCGGGCAAAAGGCCGCGAACCGCCGTGCGCTGATCGACCTGCTGCTGAAGATCGGCGGCGCCGATGGCGTGCTGATGAAGCTCGGTGGCGAGATCGAGGAACTCGATCTCAACCCGGTGATCGTCGGCGAGCGCGGTGCGACCGTCGTCGACGCGCGCTTCATCCTGACGGAGGGCGAAATGAAGCCGCCTGCCACGAATCCCGCGGCGAACGGCGCGGCGATCGTCGATCGCTTCATGCCGCTGTTCGCGCCGCGTACGGTGGCGGTCCTCGGCGCTTCGGCGACGTCGACGACGATCGCGAACACGTTCATTCGGCGGATGAAGGAATTCGGCTACGCGGGCGGCCTCTATCCGATCCATCCGAAGGCCGCGCAGCTCGAGGGATTGCGCTGCTATCCGAGCCTCGCCGAAACGCCCGACCCCGTCGACTACGCGTATATCGCGATCGGCGCTCCTGCGATTCCGGGCGTGGTGCGCAACGCGAAGGGCCGCGTTCGTTTCGCGCACGTGATTTCGAGCGGCTTCGGCGAGGTTGCCGGTGGGGATGACCTGCAGGCGCAACTCGTCGACGCGGCGCGGGCAGGCGGATGTCGCGTGCTCGGGCCGAATTCGCTCGGACTCTATTCGCCACGCGGGCAACTGACGTTTCCGGCCAATGCACCGCGCGAAGTCGGCACTGTCGGCGTGATCTCGCAAAGCGGCGGCCTCGGCACCGATATCATCAAGCGCGGGCAGTGGCGCGGCCTGCGCTTCAGCGGGCTCGTCACCGTCGGCAACAGCGCGGACATCGGTCCCGTCGATCTGCTCGAGTTCTATTTTGCCGATCCGCAGACCAAGGTCATCGGGCTCTATCTGGAGGACGTCAAGGACGGCCGGCGCTTTTTCGAGACGTTGCGCGATGCACCGCGCAAGCCGGTCGTGATCCTGCACGGCGGACGCTCGTCGCAGGGGCGCATCGCGGCGGCGTCGCATACCGGCGCAATGGCCGGCGACGATCGCGCGTGGCGCGCATTGAGCGCACAGACCGCATGCGTGCTCGTCGATACCGTCGACGCGTTCATCGATGCGCTGCTCGCGTTCCAGTTTCTCGCGCTGCGGCCGGCGCAGTCGACGCGGCGCGTCGTGCTGTTCGGCAACGGCGGTGGAACGAGCGTACTTGCCGCCGACGCGTTCGCCGAATGCGGGCTCGATGTCCAGCCGTTCGGCCGCGAGACGATCGAGCAGCTCGACGCGCTGAACCTGCCGCCGGGCACCAGCGTCGCCAACCCGATCGACGCGCCGGTCGCGACGCTGCAGGAGGACGAGGGGCGCGTCGCCAATCGCATTTTCGACATCGTCTACGAGTCGGCGCTGCCCGACGCGCTGGTGATGCACATCAACCTCGCGGCGTTCGTCGGTCGCGGCGGCGCCGATCCGGTCGACAACCTGATCCAGGCCGCGGTGCGCGTGCAGAAGTCGCATCCCGGCCGTGCGCATTTCGTCATCGTGCTGCGCGTCGACGGCTCGCCGGAGCTCGACGAGCGCCGGCGCCATTATCGGCAACTGGCACTCGGTGTCGGGATTCCGGTCTATGACGAGTTGGTGGAGGCCGCGCATGCGCTTCGCGCGGTCCGTCTTATCGAGCAGCGCTGGGGCGAGGAGTGACGCCGATGAGCCAGGCATTACCGTCGTCGATGAAATACGTGGCGCTGTCCGCGCCGGGCGGCCCGGAGAATCTGGCGCTCGCGCAGAGCGCGCCGCCGGCCGCGGCACCGAAGCACGTCGTCGTGAAGGTCGCCTATGCCGGCATCAACGGGCCCGACATCATGCAGCGCAAGGGCCTGTATCCGCCGCCGCAAGGCGCGTCGAAGGTCCTCGGCCTCGAGATCGCCGGCGAAGTCGTCGCGGTCGGCGAGAACACGTCGCGCTGGCGCATCGGCGACGCCGTCTGCGCGCTGACCAACGGTGGCGGCTACGCCGAATACTGCAGCGTGCAAGGCGAGCATTGCCTGCCGATTCCCGACGGGTTGACGCCGCGTGAGGCCGCCTCGCTGCCCGAGTCCTATTTCACGATCTGGAGCAACATCTTCATGACCGCGCGGCTCGGCGCCGGCGAAACGTTCCTCGTGCACGGTGGAGCGGGGGGCCTCGGGACGACATCGATCCAGCTCGGCAAGGCATTCGGCGCGAAAGTGGTCGCAACCGACCATCCCGCTGATCGCGTCGAAGCATGCAAGCAATTGGGCGCCGACCGTACGATCGACTACGAGACCGAGGACTTCGTCGAGGTCGTGCGCAACGAATTCGGCGGCGCCGACGTGATCCTCGACATCGTCGGCGGGCCTTACGTCGCGCGCAACATCAAGGCCTCGCGCCACGATGCGCGAATCGTCCAGCTCGCCTTTGCGCTGGGCTCGAAGGTCGAGATCGATCTGATGCCGATCATGCTGAAGCGGCTGCACTACACCGGCTCGACGCTGCGCAGCCGTCCCGACGCCTTCAAGAGCGAGGTTGCGCGCGAGCTCGAGGCGCGCGTATGGCCGCTGTTCGGGCAGGGCAAGCTTGCGCCCGTCGTCGGCGAAGTGCTGCCGCTCGCGAAAGCGGCCGACGCGCATCGGCTGATGGAGCGTGCAGGGCATTGGGGCAAGATCGTGCTGCAAGTTTGAAAAGGAAAATCGAACGAGCATGGCCACGACGATCGAACTGAAGACCGACATCACCGGCAGCGTATGGAAGGTGCTGAAGCAGCCTGGCGACCGCGTCGATGAAGAGGAACCGGTGCTCATCATGGAGTCGATGAAGATGGAGGTGCCGGTCATGGCCACGGAGGCCGGCGTCGTTCGCGAGATTCTGGTGAAGGAGGGCGATACCGTCAGCGACGGCACGGTGGTCGCGCGCGTCGACGTCTGAAGGAATGCTGCAACGCGTGAACAAGCTCCTCATCGCCAACCGCGGCGAGATCGCGTGCCGCATCATCCGCAGTTGCCGGCGGCTCGACTTGCGCACGGTCGCCGTGCACAGCGAAGCCGATGCGAACGCGCTGCACGTGGCGCTCGCCGACGAGGCGCAGCCGATCGGTCCCGCACCCGCGCGCGAAAGTTATCTGCGCGCCGATCGCGTCCTCGATGCGGCGAAGGCGCGCGGCGCCGATGCCGTGCATCCGGGGTATGGCTTCCTGTCGGAGAACGCAGCGTTCGCCGAGGCCGTGCAAGCGAGCGGACTCGTGTGGGTCGGTCCGTCGCCGCGATCGATCCGCGACATGGGCGACAAGGAACGCGGGCGTGCGCTTGCACGCGAGGCCGGCGTGCCGGTGCTGCCGGGCAGTGCGCGCTTTGCGATGGGCGAGCTCGCGAATGTCGAAGCGGCGGCGCGCGAGGTCGGCTATCCGTTGCTCGTCAAGGCGACCGCGGGTGGCGGCGGCATCGGCATGCGCCGCGTCGATGCGCCCGAGCGCCTGCGCGAGACCGCCGCGGCGACACAGTCGATGGCGAGCAAGGCGTTCGGCGACGGAACGATCTACCTCGAGCGCTACATCGAGCGCGCGCGGCACGTCGAGATGCAGGTGTTCGGTTTCGGCGACGGCACCGCCGTGCATTTGCACGAGCGCGATTGCTCGATCCAGCGGCGCTTCCAGAAGGTCGTCGAGGAGTCGCCGGCGCCGCGGCTGCCGGCCGAAGTACGCCAGCGGATGGCCGAGGCGGCCGTGCGCCTCTGCCGCCGGGAGCGCTACTCGGGCGCCGGCACGATCGAGTTCGTCGTCGACGCGGACACGTTCGACTTCTATTTCCTCGAGATGAACACGCGCATCCAGGTCGAGCATCCGGTGACCGAGATGAATACCGGACGCGATCTCGTCGCCATGCAGATCGATCATGCGCGCGGCAAGCTCGCGCAGCTCGACCAGCGCGACATCGTCGCGCGCGGTCACGCGATCGAGTGCCGCATTTACGCCGAGAATCCGGCGAGGCATTTCATGCCGTCGCCGGGACGCCTCGCGCGCTTCGCGCTGCCCGAGCCCTCCGACGAGCTGCGTATCGACACCGGTTTTCGCGAAGGGGACGAGGTGACGTTCTTCTACGATCCGATGATCGCGAAGGTGATCTCGCACGGCGCGACGCGCGATGCGGCGATCGCGCGCATGATCGATGCGCTGGACGCGATCGAGATCGAGGGCCCCGCCACGAACGTCGCGTTCCTGCGCGCGACGATGCGGCACGCCGAGTTCCGGGCGGGCAACGTCTTCACCGGCTTCGTCGATCGGTTCAAGGGCGAGCTCGTCCACGGTTGACGCGGCGGCAGCGGGCGCGAGGAGAAGCGAATGGATGCACGGGAGAAGCAGGGCGGGGA
>JAICLP010000253.1 GCA_025925475.1 Burkholderiales bacterium
ACGCCGGTAGTGACGCCGCAGCCGATGTAGCAAATTTTATCGAACGGCGCGTCCTCGCGCACCTTCGCCAACGCGATCTCCGGCAGCACGGTGAAATTCGCGAACGTCGAGCAGCCCATGTAGTGATGGACCGTCTCGCCGCCGAGCGAGAAGCGGCTCGTGCCGTCCGGCATCATGCCCTTGCCTTGCGTCGCGCGAATCGCCGTGCAGAGATTCGTCTTGCGCGACAGGCACGACTTGCATTGGCGGCATTCGGGCGTGTAGAGCGGAATCACGTGATCGCCCTTGCGCACGCTCGAAACGCCGGGACCGACGTCGACGACGATGCCCGCGCCCTCGTGGCCGAGAATCGCCGGGAACAAGCCCTCGGGGTCGGCGCCACTGCGCGTGAAATCGTCGGTATGGCAGATGCCGGTCGCCTTGATCTCGACGAGCACCTCGCCGGCTTTCGGGCCATCGAGCCGGACGGTCTCGACCGTCAGCGGCTGGCCCGCCTTGTGAGCTACGGCAGCACGAACGTCCACGATGCCTCCTCTCGTATGCGACGACCCTTGCTGCGATGCAGCACAGCGCATCGCGCCGCGGAAAGGGCTAAAGCCTGTACCCAACAAATTGACTTTGTCAAATCGCAGGCAGACACTTCCCCGCAGGCATTGCGCGGCACAGCGCGTGTCTGCGACGCGCAGCGCCAACTGGCACATCGATGACCAGAGGAGGCGTTATGAAGTTTGTCAATGCGCCGTGGCTCCGCCCGGCACTGGCAATCGCAACAGTCTGTCTGCTCGCGGCGCCTGTCGCATCGCGCGCGGACGCGGACCTCGACAAGGCGCTCGCCAACCCGAACAACTGGGCGATGCAGGCGGGCGACATGCAGAACCATCGCTACAGTCCGTTGAAGCAGATCAACAAGGGCAACGTCGGCAAGATGCAGGTCGCCTGGATGTTCTCGACCGGCGTCCTGCGCGGGCACGAGGGGTCGCCGCTCGTGATCGGCGACACGATGTACCTCGTTTCGCCGTTTCCGAACAAGGTGTTCGCGCTCGACCTCGACACGCAGAAGATCAAGTGGCGCTACGAACCCAAGCAGGATGCGGCGGTGATTCCGCAGATGTGCTGCGACACCGTGAACCGCGGCCTCGCGTATGCCGGCAACAAGATCTTCCTGCAGCAGGCCGACAGCACTCTGGTTGCGCTCGACGCCAATAGCGGCAAGGTCATCTGGAGCGTGAAGAACGGCGATCCCAAGCTCGGCGCGGTCAATACCAATGCGCCGCACGTGTTCAAGGACAAGGTGATCACCGGCATCTCCGGCGGCGAGTGGGGCGTTCGCGGCTACATCACCGCGTACGATGTCAACACCGGCAAGCAGGTGTGGCGTGCGTACAGCACGGGCCCCGATGCGGAAATGCTCTTCGATCCGGACAAGACGATGACGTGGACCGACGGCGAGATGAAGCCCGTCGGCAAGGATTCGTCGCTCAAGAGCTGGCAGGGCGATCAGTGGAAGATCGGCGGCGGAACGACGTGGGGCTGGTACAGCTACGACAAGGACCTGAACCTCCTCTATTACGGGAGCGGCAACCCGTCGACGTGGAATCCGATCCAGCGCAAGGGCGACAACAAGTGGTCGATGACCATTTTCGCGCGCGACCTCGACACCGGGATGGCGAAGTGGGCATTCCAGATGACGCCGTGGGACCAGTGGGACTACGACGGCGTCAACGAGATGATCCTCGCCGACATCAACGTGAACGGCAAGCCGACGAAGGCGCTCGTGCACTTCGATCGCAACGGATTCGGCTATACGCTCGACCGGACGACGGGCGCGCTGCTCGTCGCGCAGAAGTACGATCCCGCGGTCAACTGGGCCACGAAGGTCGACATGAAGACGGGGCGGCCGGAGGTCGTCAAGCAGTACGCACCGGGTGAGAACGGCGCCGACGTCAACAACAAGGGCATCTGCCCGGCCGCACTGGGCTCCAAGGACGAGCAGCCGGCGTCCTTCGATCCGCAAACCAAGCGCTTCTACGTGCCGACGAATCACGTGTGCATGGACTACGAGCCGTTCCAGATCGAGTACACGGCGGGCCAGCCTTACGTCGGCGCGACGCTCTCGATGTTCCCGGCGCCCGGCGGCAACTCGATGGGCAATTTCATCGCGTGGGACGCGGGCACCGGAAAGATCGTGCAGTCGAAGGCCGAGAAGTTCTCGGTGTGGAGCGGGGCATTGACGACGGCCGGCGGCATCGCGTGCTACGGCACGCTCGAGGGCTACCTGAAATGCGTCGACTCGAACGACATCAACAAGGAGCTCTTCAAGTTCAAGACGCCGTCCGGCATCATCGGCAACGTGTTCACGTACGAGCACAAGGGTAAGCAGTACATCGGCGTCTTCTCCGGCATCGGCGGCTGGGCCGGCATCGGCATGGCGGCCGGTCTCGAGAAGCCCGAAGAGGGCCTCGGTGCGGTCGGCGGCTATCACGAGCTGGCCGACTACACGAACCTCGGTGGCTCGCTCACGGTGTTCGCGCTTCCGCAGACTTGACCGATTCGTGATGGCCGGCGCCGTGCAGCACGGCGTCGGTCGTCGCGGCATTCCGCCGCGCGCGGTTTTTCTTGCGCCCGGCGCTTCGAAGGTTTCTCGGAGACTCGATGCGAACGATGATTTCAGGCGCGGCTGCGTGCGCGTTGTGGCTCGTCGTGCCCGCCGCAGCCGTCGCGCAGGGCATGGCGCCGCCGGGCGCCGCAGCCCAGCCGTCGGCGACCGAGGCCGCGCAGACGAGCGGCAACAAGGTGACGCGGATGGAAGGCGGCAAGGTTCTCTACACCGTCGTCGACGGCTACAACGTCGACTCGAACACGATGAACGGCTTTCGCGCGTGGCGCGCCGCTGCGTGCGATCGCTGCCATGGCGCGAATCAACAGGGCCTCGTCGGGCCCTCGTTGATCGAAAGCCTCAAGACGTTGACGAAGGACCAGTTCATCACGACGGTCCGCGAAGGACGCCTCGAAAAGGGGATGCCGAGCTGGAAGAGCAGCAAGATGGTGACGCAGAACATCGACAACCTGTACGCGTACCTGAAGGGCCGCTCGAACGGCGACATCACGCGCGCGCATGTTCAGGAGCTGAAGCAATGACCCGTGCCGCGCCCTCTATCGCGACGACGCGCAGGAAGCGCAAGGCGATGCGCTTTGCCGGCCTCGTCGCAATGCTGGCCGTTGCCAGCATGCCCGCGCTCGCCGCGAACGACGCAAAGACGGCGTTTCGTCCCTGCATCGATCCGTCGAACCTGCCGTTCGCCAACGACAAGGGCGAGGGTTTCGAGAACCGGATCGCGGCGCTCTTCGCGAGCAAGCTCGGCTTGCCGGTCAAAAGCTACTCGTTTCCGCAGCGGATGAATTTCATCCGCAACACGCTGCGCTACCGGTTGCCCGGCGAGGACTTCCGGTGCGACATCGTGATGAGCGTGCCCGCGCAGTACGACCAGGCGCAGCCGACCGTGCCGTATTACCGCTCGACGTACGCGCTCGTCTACCGGAAAGGCAAGGGGCTCGACGAAGTGCGAAGCGGCAATGACCTGCTCGCGCTGCCCGCCGATCGTCGCGACAAGCTTCGGATCGGCTTCTTCGATCGCTCGCCCGGCGGCACCTGGCTCGTCAAGCACGGCATGGAAGCGCAGGCGAAGCCGTATCCGATGATGTCGCCCGATCCCGATCAGTACCCGGGGCAGATCATCGACACCGAGCTCGCGCAGGGCAAGATCGACGCTGCCATTGTCTGGGGACCGATCGCCGGGTATTACGCGACGCGCGTGCCCGGCGTTGAATTCGTCGTCATTCCGCTGCGCTCCGAGCCTGGCGTGAAGTTCGACTACGCGATCGCGATGGGCGTGCGCCGCGGCGAGAACGAGTGGAAGACGACAATCGACAAGCTGATCGCCGACAACCAGGCGGCGATCATGCAGATCCTGCACGAGTACAACGTGCCGCTCGTCGACGCGAAGGGCGATCCGCTGGGATGATCATGATTCGTTCGACCGCGTTTGGCATGACGCTGTTGCTCGCGACGCCGCTTGCGGCGGCGACCAACGACTTTCCGACCCGCGCGCGCGTCGAGTTCGTCCTCGGCTGCATGCAGCAGAGCAAGGAAGCGCCGGCCGCGTCGATGTACAAGTGCTCGTGCACGATCGACGCGATCGCCGCGAAGGTCCGTTACAGCGAATGGGTGGATCTCTCCACGGTCGCGAACGGCATCACCATTGCCGGCGAGCGCGGCGGCGTCATGCGCGACATGAAGGACGGGCGCAAGCTGATCGACACGTACCGCAAGCTGCAGGAAAGCGCGAGGAAGCAGTGCTTCCTGCAGCCGCAATAGCGCCTTCGATCAGCGCGGCGCCGGCTTGTCGAAGCGGTAGCGCGCGCCGATCCAGAGCGCGCGCGGTGTGCCGACCGCGCGAAACTGCTCGGGGACGCCATCGATGCCCAGTGCCGGACCGAATGTATTGCCCGGGCCGGTGAACACGTTCTCGCCGAGCACGGCGAAGCTGTAATAGCGCTTGTCGAACAGATTGGCGACTTGAGCGAAGATCTGCAGCTGCGGCGTGACGCTGTACTGCGCATCGAGGTTCACGACGATGTATCCGGGCACCTTGCCGTGAGTATCCGCATTGTTCTCGTCGCCATGGGCGTATTGATTCGATGCCGCGACGAGACCGGCGCCGATCGAAAACGGTCCATGCGCGTATTCGGCGCGGAGCTTGAACGAGTTGGCGGGAATCCCGGGTATCCGGTCGCCCGGCTGGACCGTGATCGCACCGTTTGCGTCCGCGCTCGAATTGTTCGCTGCCAACGCGGAGAACGTCGAGCGGAACGTCGCATCGATGTGGTTGTATCGCAGGTCGACTTTCACCGGCCCGAGGTGCGTGGTCATCGCGAGCTCGATCCCCTGGCGGCGCGTCTTGCCGACGTTCCGGAAAAAGCCGGCGTTCACGGCGCCGCCGCTCGAGATGAACTGGA
>JAICLP010000087.1 GCA_025925475.1 Burkholderiales bacterium
ACGATCTGCTCGATGCCGTCGCGGCAATCGGTCGACGCATCGAGCTTCGCGGCATTGACGACGAGCGTCGCATTTTCGCAAGGCGGGGCGCCGACCACGTGCTCCAGGCTCGCCTCGTACTGCTTGTCCGTGTGGTAGCGGGCGACAGCGAAGAGAGTGCCTCCGGTCATGTTTTGCAGTTGCGGATTCTTCTGTGGGTCGACAAAGGAAGGCGTGACGTTCCTGATCTTGGCGCGGACTTTCATGAATCCTTTGTCGCCTGCATGGTCCGCCACGGCGAACACGCCCTCGTCAGGCAACCGGATGTCGATCACGCCACGGAAGAAGAAGTTGATGAGGCCGGCCGAGTAGGCGACTGCGCGCGGGAGCAGCAGGTCCGCCATCGCGTCGTAGTTGAGGCGGTTGAGCGAGTATTTCGGCTTGGCGGACTTCTTTTTCAGAAACTGGTCCCACACGCCGAAGGTGGTGAGGGGAACGTCCTGCGTCGTCGCGTCGGCTAGCGTGTCGCGTACCTGCCCGTAGTAGATTTGAACGGGCGTTGCATTCGCGACCCCTGAGCCATCCCAAGCAGTCGGAATGACATTCCGGATTTGATAGTCAACCGGATTGCTGGATGGCCAGAGGTACTCCAAGTCGCCGAAATTCCTTGCAGCAGAGAAGAAGTTGCGGTTGCTGTACTCGGCGAGGCCTTTTCCCTGGACATATGGATCGCGAGGCGCTGTGCTCCAATAGTCCGCGTATTTCGAGAACTCGGGAATGGGATATGCGGCAAGAGTCAGCGGTGTCGGCTGAAGCTTCATTGTGGTAAAAAAGGGACCTGAAACGTAAAAGGAATCGTCCTTCCGCGCTCGCAGGTTGATGTATTTCTCGTAAACGCTGGAGTGACCGGTCAGGCAAATCTTCTCAGTTGGGCAGTATTTCCCCGAATGCGGCTCGTTCCTCGTATGCTGCGGCTGCGCCATGTCCTGATTGAGATGTAGCACGTCTCCCAACGCGCGCAGCGTCGTTGCCCAATACGCCTGACGCCATTGCTGCTTCGTTGCGCGATCCTCGTTTACGGCAATGTCAACCAACCGCCCCCCGACCGTCCCCTTCAGCGTCAACGCCCTGAACATAGCTTCGCGCGCGTCGATAATCGTGAAGTGATTGGTTCGACTTTTTTCGGCACGATTCGGATCCGTGAAGCTGTCGTAGCTGCCCACCGCCCAGTCTGGGTTCTTGTGTACATCGCCATCGACGAAAGGTAAGCCCGGAACGTCAAGAGGTCGATCGTAGTAGGGGTCGAAAAAGTGGTTCAGTGGCCGACTGAGCCCTGGCGTAACGTCCTGCGGAGTCGGCGGATCCTCGCTTGGGTTGTCGTCCTCACGGATGGCACCGAAAACGAGCCAAGTCATTATCGGCGATACCTGCGGGTCAAGATCAAAGTGAGCCGCGATGGCCTTCTCGTACGTTTGCGGCTGTCGCAAAACCGCCGACAGACCGTCCAACCCATCGAACAACTCAAAATACATATCACCCTTACCTAGGGGCGCGTAAGTTTCGAGTCCGAACAACGCAGCCAAGGACGTGGGACCTGACGCAAATAGAGATGCGCGATACGCCGAAATCGTCGTCAATGCATGCGTTGCTTGTTCATATGCGGGACAGGCCTGCGCAAGAGACAAGAATAGCAATGCAACGACAGTGCTGACGGTTCTCTTCTTCATTGCAGCTTGTCCTTGATGAACGCCTCCACCTCGGCATAATTTGCAGGTCCGTTTGGATTCGCCGCGATTGCAGCGTCTGCCGCCATTACGGCATATCCATGCAGTTGTCGTTGTTGCTCCTGATGTGTCGCGATCCCCTTAGCCTCGTCATAAATCGACTTCAGCATGGGAAAGAGCGATTTCTGGCTCTCCCCTCCATAGAAGCAGTTATGGTTGGCTATGCCCCCCCACATCACGTCCAGCCGCTCATCAACCGTGCCGGAGAATCGCCGGAGCGCATATCGCTCGTTCGGCTTTTCCTCAGGTGGCTTGAAATCTCCTTCGAGAAGGGGGATCTGCCGGGGGGTATAGCCGCGTGCGTACACGATGGCAGTTGGGTCGAGCACGAACACGCTAAACGTGCTCCACTTGCGCCAGGGAGGAACTGCAAATCGCCCCTGCGCGTCGGTGACGGTCGCAGCCGCGTGATAGCAAATGTCGCGCGAATTGTGGCCGGTGAATCCGCTCGGGATGATTGGGGACTGCCAAAAGAACGCGACGTGTGCGCCGCTTATCGGCTTTCCGGTCTCCGCGTCCACCACTTGTCCCGCGATTCGCTTTCCGTACAGACGGTGAGGCAGGAACGTGGAAATCGTGCTCGCGGCGAGCGCGAATACGAGCAACCCCAACACCATCCAGACTCGCTTCATCGCCTCCCCTTCACATGCCGTCGATCCGCCAGATACCATCCTCGGAGCGAATCAGGTACAACATGAACCGTTGTGGTCCATCCGGCGTGTTCTGCACAATCGCCAACTCGCCGACGTCTCCATTGAACGTCATCTCCACGACTTCGCCAAGCTGATCGACGATCTGCGCCAGCGACGGCTGCAGCTCGGTGAATATTTCGTTGTACTTCTGATACGCGGAGCCGGTGAAGGCGGTAAGAGCACCGGCGATGTTGCCGGCCTTGAGCCGCGTCAGCATGCCGTCGTAGACCGCTCGCAGCTTCTGCTGCAGGACGGCAGGCGACAGCACGACGATCGACTTGCTCGTCGAATAGATCACATCGTTCCGGTCATCGTAGGCTTTCAGCACGGCTGTCCAGGTACCGATCGGATACGTCGCCGTCACGGTCAGCTTACCGTCGACGAATTGGCCGGGGGTGAAGACGAGGTCCGCCAAGCCGTTGTTGTCGAGGTCGAGCGCCATTTGCTTGAACGGCGTGTCCGCTGGATTCTCGATCGTGAACGTCACCTGCAACGTGTCGAGGCCCTCGGTGGGTGCGGCATGAAGGGCGAAGGCGCCGGCACCGCTGCTGTTGACGACAATCGACTGTGCGGTGGTAATGCCATCCTGCGTCGTAACCTCGACCGTCACCGTGTTCGCGCCCGGCGTCAACGGCACGTCGTTCGCGTTGAAACGGCCGAGATCGTCGACGTGCGTGACGACGCCATTCACCGAGACCGCGGTGTTCGCCGGCGCGGAAACCACGCCACGAACGAGCACGTTGTCGTCGTCGATCGTCGCGCCCGCGAGCCCGGCGTCGATGTCGACGGAAGGCCCGGCGGCGACGGTGATGGTGACAGGCGGGGAAACTGAAATGCCGCCGGCGTCGTCGGTTGCCTTTGCCGTGATCGCGTACGTACCGCCGGGCACGCCATCCCAAAGTGCGCCATAGGGTGGCGAAGTGGCTTGAGCGACCCGCGTTCCGTTCGCGTAGAAATCGACACCCGCGATGGACCCGTCGCTGTCCTGTGCCGTTGCGCCCAGCATGATGGTCGCCGGTGCGAAGTAATTGCCGGGCGCGGGCGCCGTCAGCGTCACGGTCGGAAGCGCATTGCTGACCACCGTGATCGGTACCGCAGGCGACGTCACTACGGCGCCCGCGTTGTCGGTCGCCTTGGCGGTCAACGAATACGTACCCGGCGTAGCGGCATTCCAGACGATGCCGTACGGCGCGTTCGTCGACGAGCCGATCGGCGTGGCTCCCGCATAGAAATCGACTCTTGCGACCATCCCGTCGCCATCGCTCGCGTTGGCCGTCACCGCGACATTTGTCGTCGCCGTCACGCGCGATCCGGCAACCGGCGCCGTGATCGACACGACCGGTGGAACATTCGGATCGACCGTGAGATGAACGGGCGTCGAAATGGTTGCGGCATTTCGATCGTCGTATGCGACGGCGACGATGGCGTACGAACCGGGAGCGACACTGGTCCATATCGCCGTGTAAGGCGCTTGAGTCGCGCGGCCGATCAACACTCCGGTCGCGCTGCCGACCCGGAACTCGACCACGGTGACGAGGCCATCGGGATCGCTGGCGATAGCCGCGACATTGATCGTGGCTCTGTTCGGAAAGTGGACACCCTCGGTAGGTGCGGTGAGCGCAACCGTCGGGGATTGATTCTTGGCGCGTACAGTGAACGTTGCCGGCCGCGACAGCGTCGTCGAGCCGCGGTCGTCTGTCGCCTTTGCGGTGATCGCATGATTGCCGACCGATGCATTGGCGAGCATTGTTCGCCAGGGCGCCGCCGATGCGGTGCCGACGGAAATGCCGTTGTCGAAGAACTCCACGCCTGCGATCGCGCCGGTCGTGCTGATTGCGTCTGCCGTGAGCATGACGTCGAGAGGCCCATCGACGACGGAACAGGCACCGGGACCCGTCACGACGACGATCGGGACGGCGCCCACGACCACCGTCACCGTCGACGACGCGCTCGTTGCGCCGCGATCGTCGGTTGCGCGCGCACTGATCGCGTGCACGCCGGACGTCGTCGGCGTCCACGACAGCCGATACGGTGGCGATCGCGAAATGCCGAGCGAGACGTTTCCATCGAGGAATTCGACGCTGGCGATCGTGCCGTCGGAATCACCGGCACTCGCTTCGAGCATGACCGACTCGCCGACACGAGCGAAACTGCCGGCCGGTGGTGAAACGAGCGTGATGCTTGGCGGTTGATTATTCACGACACTGATCGTCACGGCCGTCGATACGGCCGTTCCGTTCCTGTTGTCGTAAGCCTTCGCAGTCAGCGAATAGCTTCCCGTGGTGGCGCTTGTCCACAGGTACTGGTAGGGGGAACTCGTCGCCGTGCCGATCAGCGTCGTTCCGCCGCGATAGAACTCGACCTTGACGATCGTGCCGTCGGCATCCGACGCGCTCGCGGCGAGTGGTATGGCGCTTCCCGTCGGGAAGACCGATCCTTTCGAAGGCTGCGTCAGGGCAACGGTCGGCGCCTTGTTGGCCGCTTTGTCGATCGATGTACTGCCCCGGGTATCGGACGACTCGGCATTCGGCGGTGGAGCGTCGGCGGCGACGAGCGTCCATCGTGCGCGCCGCAGCATCGCACGGTGACCGAAGGCATCGACGATGTTCGCGGACAATTCGTGCGTCCCGAGCTGCATCCGCGGCCTCCGCGGAAAGATCGTGCGCCCCGTTTCGTCGATGCTCGGTGCGCCGAGCGCGACGCCGTCGACCGTTGCTTCGACCTGTATTTGCCGAAGGTAGGGGGCCGGCATGTCACAGGGGAGGCGGTTGCAAAGCGCTCCGACGCGAAGCACGATTTCCGCGGCAGGATCCGTCATAGCGCCACCATCCGGTGGCCGCAGCAGCGTGAGTTGCGGATCGAGCCGGAACGGCGTCGCCGCTCGCAGCGATCCGCGGCGCTCCGCTTCACGACCGAGCAACGTGCCATCGCCCGCGATGCGCAGGCGCGCCTTGTCCGTGTCGGCCACGAACGACGCATCGGCGGCGTCGTAGACGACTGTCAACGCCTGCTCGTCCTCGTCGAGCAACGGGCTGCGCACCGATATCACGTCGTGATCGACATCGACGGAAATGAGTCTACCGTCGATCAGCGCCATCGCGACACCCGTTCTCGCGTCGAGCGCAAGCATCGTCGCATCGCCGACCTGCGCGATTCGCTGCGCAAGAAGCGCATCACCCGTGGCAAGCAGTTGCAAGCCGCCGGTCGTCGCAATCCATACCCGGCTGCGAAGCGCGTCGCGCGCGAGCGCCGTCACGTGCTCGCCGGCCGCAAGGCCCAGCGGCTGCGTGCGAAGCCACTGCCCGTCGGAGGAGAAATGCAACAGCTCATCGCCCGCGGCAACCCAGACGCTTTCGTCCAGGTCGACGGCGATCGCATCGGCCTTCGTCGCGAGCGTCGTTCCCTGCTCGAGCACGCCAGCACGGGCGAAGTGCAGGAGACGCAGTTCTTCCGTCGTTGCCCACACGCTGCCGTCATAGATATTCGCCGCGACCCGCTCTGCTTCGCCGAAACCCGCGCCGGCCATGTCGATCTCGGCCCGCATGTAACCGTCCTGCGACAGTAGCCGGATTGCGTCTCCCGTGGAGACCCAGGCGCTACCATCATCCAGCATCGAAACGTCGCGGACGTCGCCACTCACTCTGGTTTCGATGCGCGCGTCGCCGGCGCGACTCGACACCACGTCGCCATCGGAACTCCATACCGTCGCGATGGCGGAACACGACGCGAGCCATGCGAGGCAGATGCCGGACAGGACAACCAGTGACTGGCGCATCGTTCGCTCCCGTTCGATCAGTTGCAAACGAGCGGAACGTCGACCACCTGTGTGATCGGCGCCGAATCGTTCATCGAGCCGGCCAGGAACAGCATCGCGCTCAATGTGTGGATTCCCGCCGGCAAGGTGAGCGTGAGGCTTGCCTGGCCCTCGACGAACTGCACCGTGCCAATCCTCGTCGTGCCGTCCATGAACCATGCGTCGCCCAACGTACCGCCGGTCATCGTGGCCGTCAGCGTGATCGGTGTGGACGTGTCGGTCGTCGCGTTCGATGTGGACAGCGTGATCGTCGGTACGGGTCGGAATTTGACGACGATCGCGTCCGGATCGACGCTCGACGGCTGGAACGCGCCCGGCGTGCCGGCAAAGCCGCTCGAATCGTTGGCCACACCGGTCACGAATGCTCCGTCGTTGGCATCGATTGCAACGCCGGTTGCGGAACCGCCAGGAAAGCGCGTGCCCGTCCCGCCGAGGTCGAATCCCGTGCGCACGAACGTCGACCACAGCAGTGACGTCCCCGATGCGCCGACCTTCGCGACAAACGCCGAATTCTGGTTGTCCTGCTGCTTGGGCCACGACGGCGAATCGATGAGCGGAAACGTCCAGCTGCTCGCGAATCCAGTCACGTACGCGTGACCTGTGCTGTCGACGGCGATTCCATACGCTGCATCACCCGGGATTTGCGGGATGCCGAAAACCGATTGGCATGGCGCCTGGCAGACTTCGCCGCCGAGGAACGACGCGTAGACGAGCGTGTTCCCGCTGGCTCCAAGCTTCGCCACGAACGCGTTGCCGAGGCTCGAGCCGATCAGCAGCCGGCCGGCCTTTTGCATCTGGAAGCCGGAGATCACCGGGAAGTCACCTGAGTACGTTTCGCCGGCGACGTACGCGTTGCCGGCGCGATCCACCGCGATCGCGTTGACGGCGTCATCGAGGCTTCCGCCGAGCAGCGTCGCGTAGACGATCTGCGAACCGTTGGCCGCGATCTTCGCGATGAATCCATCCTTCGCCGAGCGCTTCGACACCTGGTACGCGTTGCGGACCGGAAAATCCGTGGATGTCGTCCAGCCGCCGACGTACGCGCTTCCGGCGCTGTCCAGCGCGAGCGATGTCGCATCCTCGCTGCCGCTTCCGCCCAGAAACGTGGCGAAGACCGCCGCGGTACCGGCGGCATTCAGCTCGAGCAGGAATGCCGTGCTGCCGCTCACACTGGCGGTGGTCGTCTGCAGCGCGCCGGGCGTGGTGGCGAACGACGGGGTCGCACTGCCGGTGACGTAGGCATTGCCCGCGCTATCGACGGCGATCGCGCTCGGGTTCGATGCCGCGACGTATGTCGAGTAGACCAGCGCGTTTCCAGCGGGTGCGAGCTTCACGACGAAACCGCCACCGCCGACGATTCCTTTCTGCCACCCGTTGGCGGTCGTCGGGAAATCGGCGCCGGAGGTCAAGCCCGTGACGTAGGCGCTGCCGCTGGCATCGACCGCGATGCCGACGGCGCGATCGATGCTCGCTCCACCGATGAACGTCGACCAGACGAGCCCGGTCCCCGCGGCGTTCAGCTTCGAAACGAAGACGTCGACGTCGCCTTTTCTGCCAAGCGAGCGGTCGTACGCATTGACGAGCGGAAAATCGGTCGATTGCGCGTAGCCGGTGATGTAGGCATTGCCGGCGACGTCGACTGCAATGGCCGTTGCCTGCTCGTAGTTGCTGCCGCCCACGTAGGTCGCGTACGACACGATCGGGTCGATGACGAGCACCTGCGTCGTGTCGTAATCGCCGACGCGAATGCGCACGACACCGTCGTCGTCCATGTCGAACGCGCTCGCAATGAATCGCCGCGCCTCGCCGATGTCCTGGTACGCGACGGGCGCCTTGATCGTCAGCGTTCCGGCGACTGTCTCGATCGCCAGATCGCCGGCATCGTCGAGCGCCACCCGATCGCTTCCGCCAACGCGGAACGCGAATCGCGACGGATCGGCTTCCGGCGCGACGACGACGTCGTATTCGAGCTCGCGCCCGCGGCCATGAAACGCGATGTCGAGCCCCCGCTGCAGATTCGAAATGGCGACGCGCTCGTACGCCTGCGAATCGACGGTGTCGTGCCCATCGCCGAACCGCAGCCGATGGATTCGCGCCGATTGGCGACCGATGCCACTCACACGCGCGCTGGCGCTCGCATCGACGAAATGGATGTCGACCGCCGATCCATCGCGAAACGCGAGCGTCGCGCCTTGCCGCTGCACGGCCACCGCAAAGCTCCCCGTTCGCGCCACGAAGAGTTCGTCGCCCTCGTCTGCTCGGACTCGCTCGAACTGCAGCGGCAACGATGCGTATCGCGCTAGGATCTGGTGCCGCGCGAGAGGCTCACCCGACGGCAGCTCCCGCGACGCCACACCGGCTGCGAGCGTCAGCGCGAGCAGCGCAACGATGCTTCGACCGATCACGTGAGCCCCCCTCGTCACGACGACGGCGAGAGCGTACGAAGCCGCGACGACGAAGTGGACTGTCAGTTTTCGGAGGTCGTCCATGCGGACGATTGGCGCGAGCGGGGGATGGTGCTATGCGCGTTTGCGCCGCCCGCGATCGTGGCGCGGGTCGGAAGCTAGAATCGAACGACCGTGACGCTTCGTTCTCCGCCTGCGCTTTTCGCCATCGCCACTGCCATCTGGGGATCGACGTGGCTCGCGATCAAGTTCCAGCTCGGCGTCGTGGCACCCGAATGGTCGGTCGCGATGCGCTTTGCGCTCGCCGCGCTGCTGCTTGCCGGATGGTGCGCGTCGACGCGCCGATCGTTGCGCTTCGATGCGCACGCGCATGCGTTTCTGGCGCTGCAGGGCCTGCTTCTATTCGGCCTCAACTATCTCGCTGTCTACTGGGCGGAGCAGTACGCGACGTCGGGTCTCGTCGCCGTGCTGTTCTCGACGATCGTATTCATGAATCCGATCGGCGCGCGGTTCGCATTCGGCACGCCGCTTCGCGCGCGCATGTTCGTTGCCGGGGCGCTTGGCGTGGCCGGCGTCGCGTTGCTGTTCCTTCCCGAGCTGACGCAGGCAGGACAGGGTGGAAGCGCCGCGCGCGGAATCGCGTTCGGCCTCGCATCGACCGCCATCGCGAGCGCCGGGAATATCGTCGCGATGCGCAATCACGCCGCGAGGATTCCGATCATGAGCGGCAACGTATGGGCAATGGCGTACGGCGCGCTGATTTCGGCGCTGATCGCCTGGGTCATCGGATCACCCTGGGCGATCGACTGGCGAGCACCGTACCTCGTGTCGCTCGTTTACCTCGCGCTGTTCGGCAGCGTCGTCGCGTTCGGCGCGTACCTGACGCTGCTCGCGCGCGTTGGGTCGGCGACGGGGTCGTACGTTTCCGTTGTCACGCCGATCGTCGCGATGCTGCTGTCGACGCTGTTCGAAGGTTACCGCTGGACACCCGTCGCCGCGTTCGGCGTCGTGCTCGCAGTGGCGGGCAACTGGCTCGCGCTCGCACCGAACCGGCGCAAGCGACGCAAGGGCGTGACGCCGCTCGCGCCGGAACTGTAGAACCTCAGTCCTCGCCGTCCTTCTTCACGACGTCGACGTTGTCGATCAGGCGCGTCGCGCCGAGCGTCGCCGCGCCGAGCACGATCAGCAGGTTCGGGTGATCGAAGCCTTCCGGATGCGGAATGCGCAGGCCGATGCCGTTGCGCACGGCGATGTAGTCGACCTTCCAGCCGTGGCGCGCGAGATCGGCCCGTCCGGCGGCTTCGAGGTTGGCGTAATCGGTGCGGCCCGCCGCGATCTGGTCGGCGATTTCGCGCAGCGTCCGGTACAGCCGCGGCGCCTCGGTGCGCTCGACCGGCGTCAAATAGTTGTTGCGCGAAGCGAGCGCAAGGCCATCTTCCGCACGGATCGTTTCACCGGGAACGATCTGGATCGGCAGGTTGAGCTGCTGCACCATGCCGCGCACGATCTTCAGCTGTTGCCGATCCTTCTTGCCGAACACCGCCGCGTCGGGCTGCACGATGTTGAAAAGCTTCAGCACGACCGTGCACACGCCGTGAAAGAAGCCGGGCCGGAACTGGCCGTCGAGCTCGTCCCCGACGGGTGGCGGTTGCACGCGGTATACCTGCGGCGTCGGATACATGTCCTGCTCGTGCGGCGCGAACAGAACGTCGACGCCTTCCCGCTGAAGCTTTTCGCGGTCCGCGTCGAACGTGCGCGGATAGCGGTCGAAGTCCTCGTTCGGGCCGAACTGCAGCCGGTTGACGAAAATGCTGGCGACGACGCAGTCGCCGTGGCGGCGCGCAAGCCTCATCAGCGACAAATGCCCCTCGTGCAGGTTGCCCATCGTCGGCACGAACGCCACCCGGTCCGCGCGGTCGAGCCGCGCGCGCAGCGCGTCGACCGATTCGATCACGTCCATCGCATTCGCTCCTTCGCCTCGTTGCGGTTCACGCCGTCCCCAGGTTGAAGAATTCGCGCTGCCCGCGCATGTGGCCGATGCGCTCGAGCAGGAGGTCGACGTGCGTGCGCCGGTCGACGAAGTTGAGCCGCTCGCTGTTGACGATCAAAAGGGGCGCCTCGCCGTACTGATAGAAATAGCGCGTGTACGCATCGGCGAGCCGCGCGAGGTACTCCGCCGGCATCGATTGTTCGAACCCGACGCCGCGCCGGTGCACGCGCTCGACCAGCGTGTCGACCGGTGCCTGCAGATAGATCACGAGGTCGGGCGTCGGCGTCTGCGGCTTCAGATGCGCATACACCTTGTCGTAGAGCGCGTACTCGTCGTCGGTCAGGTTGATCCGCGCGAAGAGCGGGTCCTTGTCGAGCAGGAAATCGGCGACGGTCGGACGGCGAAAGAGGTCGAGCTGCGCGAGCCCGCGGAGCTGGTCGACGCGCTGGAACAGGAACGTGAGCTGCGTCGGCAGCGCGAAGCGCGGCATGTCGC
>JAICLP010000249.1 GCA_025925475.1 Burkholderiales bacterium
GCTCGCACTCGGCCTGGTCGTCTTCGTCATCTTCGTGTTCCTGCGCAGCCCGCGCGCGACGCTGATCCCGAGCCTTGCGCTGCCGCTGTCGATCATCGGCACGTTCGCGGTGATGTACGCGTTCGGCTACAACATCGACAATCTGTCGCTGATGGCGCTGACGTTATGCGTCGGATTCGTCGTCGACGATGCGATCGTGATGCTCGAGAACATCACGCGGCACATGGAGATGGGCAAGCCGCGGATGCAGGCGACCCTCGACGGCGCCAAGGAGATCGGCTTCACGATCGTGTCGATGACGCTGTCGCTTGCCGCGGTGTTCATCCCGGTGCTGTTCATGGGCGGGATTCTCGGGCGGCTCCTGCACGAGTTCGCGGTGACGATCATCGTCGCCGTGCTCTTTTCGGGCTTCGTGTCGCTGACGCTGACCCCGCTCCTCTGCAGTCGCTGGCTGGTCCGCGAGAGCGAGGAAAGGCATGGCCGGATCTACCGCTTCGCCGGTGCGATGTTCGACAAGCTGCTCGGCACATACCGCTTTGCGCTCACGCACGTGCTGCATCATCGTCGGCTCACGATGCTCGCGTTCCTCGTGTTGTTCGTCTCGACCGGATTCCTCTTCTCGTACATGCCGAAGGGTTTCCTGCCGAGCGACGACGTCGGGCAGCTCTTCCTTTTCACCGAGGCCGCGCAGGACATCTCGTTCAACGCGATGTCGAACCTGCAGCAACAGGTCGCGGCGATCGTGCGGCGCAATCCGCACGTCGACAGCGTCATGTCGTTCGTCGGCGGCGGCGGCTCTGCATCGTCGCTCAACAACGGCCGGATGTTCATCACGCTCAAGGACCGCAGCGAGCGACCGCCGGCCGACCAGGTCGTGCGCGAGCTTCGACCGACGCTCGCGCAGATTCCGGGGATCAAGGCGTTCGTCCAGAACGTGCCGGTCATTCGCCTCGGGCAGCTCACGAAGAGCCTCTACCAGTTCACGCTGCAGGGACCGGACACGACCGAGCTTTTCGAATGGGCGCCGAAGGTCGAGGACAAGATCAAGTCGCTGCCCGGGCTCGTCGACGTGACGAGCGACCTGCAGATCACCCAGCCGCAGGTGACGGTCCAGATCGAGCGCAATCGCGCGTCGGCGCTCGGCGTGTCCGCGCAGTCGATCGAGAACACGCTCTACGACGCGTACGGCTCGCGGCAGGTGTCGACGATCTACGCGCCGACGGACCAGTACTGGGTCATCATGGAACTGCTGCCGCAGTACCAGCTGAATCCGGCCGCGCTGTCGATGCTCTACGTGCGCTCGAACAGCGGCGCGCTCGTCCCGCTCAATTCAGTCGCGACGCTGAAGCCGACGATCGGACCGCTCGCGATCACGCACCTCGGCCAGCTTCCGTCGGTGACGATCTCGTTCGACCTCGCGCCCGGTGTGTCGCTTTCGCAGGCGATCGACGAAATCCAGGGCGCGACGCGCGAGATGCAGCTGCCACAGACGATCAACGGCCTGTTCCAGGGCAACGCCCAGGCGTTCAAGTCCTCGCTCGCGGGAATGGGCGCGCTCCTCGCGCTCGCGATCTTCGTCATCTACCTCGTGCTCGGCATTCTCTACGAGAGCTTCATCCATCCGATCACGATTCTCTCCGGCTTGCCGACCGCGGCGTTCGGGGCGTTGCTGACGCTGTGGATCTTCGGGATCGACCTCAACATGTACGCGTTCGTCGGCATGGTGATGCTCGTCGGCATCGTCAAGAAGAACGCGATCATGATGATCGACTTCGCGATCGACGCGCAGCGCAAGGAGGGCAAGGCGCCGCTCGATGCGATCTTCCAGGCATGCGTCACGCGCTTTCGCCCGATCATGATGACGACGATGGCGGCGCTGATGGGAAGCCTGCCGATCGCGCTCGCGTTCGGCGCCGGCGGCGCGCGGCGTCCGCTCGGTCTCGCGGTCGTCGGCGGTCTTCTCGTATCGCAGTTGCTGACGCTCTTCATCACGCCGGTCATCTACTACTACTTCGAGAAGGCGCGCGAATGGGTCGCCGCGCGGCGGCATCCGCACGCGCCGAGTCCGGCGAGCGCGCCCGCCGATTGACGCTTATGCGCCGTACGCAAACGCGGATGCCTGCAGCGGCGGGGCCGTCAGAACAGATCGTTGAGCGCGAACCCGGCGCCGATCGTCGTCTGGCGGAAGTTGTAGTCGATCAGGCTTTCGCCGTAGCCGGTGAACGCCTGCACATAGAACCGGAAAGAGCCGATCGCAGGCGTCGACCACTCGAGCTTCGCCGCGCCTTTGCCGGTCCTCGGATTGATGCGGCCCGTGAACGTCAGCGTCTGGCGCTCGCCGCGCCACACCACCGACAGATCGCCATAACCCAGGTAATCGGTGATGTCGGGGTTGTCGTCCTTGTCGGCCGCCTCGTGGAGCCGCACCCACGGACGCGCGAGAACGGCCAGCTTGCCGCCCGCGACATCGTCGTGCTCGACGCCGAACTGCGCGTACACGCGATTCCAGCTGCGCGACAGCGGATCGGAGCGGCCGTTCGACTGATGGACGAGGCCGATATTCAGCAGCTGCCACCGGAAGCCGGCGCCAAGCGGCATGTCGGGTTGCGCGACGAACATCAGCTCGGGCTCGTAATCCGATTCGCGAAACGGCCGCGATTGCGCGCCATTGAACGCCTGCCAGTTGCTCTGCTGCGTGTAGCCGAGCCACGCGCTGTAGAAGCGGTCGCCCGTCTGCCAGAAGCGCGCCTTGGCGCTCACCTGGAACTTGAGCTCGTCGCGCTGGATGTCTTCCGCTTCCGACGTGGGATGCGTCGGCGATTCGGGCACCGGATTCACGTGATCGGCGTGGCGCGCGATCAGGTAGTTCGGATTGTGAAGGCGGACGAGAAACGGATAGCCGGTCACCGGGTCGTAGCGCGACCAACGTTCGCCGATGATCGAGCGTTGCTCGGCGGTTTCTGTCGGGACGGGTTCCGATTGCGCAGCGGCCCTGGGTTCTTCTGCTCTCGTGGCCGCGGACGTCGGGGACCCGCGCAGCGCGGCGTCGTAGCACGCGAGGCGAGCGCCGTCGTCGGCAATCGTCGTGCAGGTCGAAGGATCGCCGGCCGCTGCGCCTGCGCTCGCGAGCGCCGCGGCAGCGAGGGTTGCGCATCGCAATAGGCGATTGATCATGCAGGCGTGCTCAGTTCGCGTCGTATTCGATCCCCGGATATCGTTACGCATTGGACGGCTCGATATTGTTCGCGTAGCCTACGCCCTCCAATGACCCTGCTCACCTCTGTCCTGTGTCCTCTGACCTCTGCTACGTGACATGAGAGACGCATCGCTGCCGGTCACGCTGATCGTCGTCGGACTCGGCTGGCTGTTGTGGGAATTTCGACTCTTCCCCGATATCGACTGGATCATCTCGATCGGGTTCGTCGTCGGCGGCATCGCCGTGCTCGTGCTCGACGGATTCAACAAGAACTCGGTCGTCGTCGGGCCGTTCCTGATCGCGATCGGCATCGTCTGGTTTATGCACGACCGCTACGGCGCGAGCTGGCGGCTGCTGGTGCCCGCGATGCTCGTCGTGCTCGGTGCGCTGATGCTGATCGCGCGGAGCCCGCGCGTACCGGAACGGCGAACCGTCAGCCGCGAGTAGCGTAAACTTCCAGTCACGCTAGGGGTCCTTCCCGCGCAACACCGCGGGTCGGTGAGAGAACACCCTTGGAACCTGTTCGGATAATGCCGGCGCAGGGAAGCGTGGACGCTTCGCCCCGCTCCTCGTCCGGCCTCCCTCGACGAGGAGCCCAATGAACGCCAACGACAAGTTCTTCGCGCGCGACGCGAAAGTCGACGACGCCGCGGTTGCGCCGCTGCCCGCCTCGCGCAAAGTCTACGTGCAGGGCGCACGCGCGGACGTGCGCGTGCCGATGCGCGAGATCGAGCAGACCGACACGCCCGCATCGTTCGGTGCCGAGAAGAATCCGCCGCTCGCCGTGTACGACACGTCGGGACCTTACACCGATCCGCAGTCGCGGATCGACATTCGTGAAGGGCTGCCGGCGCTTCGCGCACGCTGGATCGACGAGCGCGACGATACGTTGACGCTCGAGGCGCCGACGTCGGCATACGGGCGCGCGCGCCTCGCCGATCCGGCGCTCGCCGGCATGCGCTTCAACCTGCATCGGCCGCCACGGCGCGCGAAGGGCGGCGCGAACGTCACGCAGATGCATTACGCGCGACGAGGGATCGTCACCCCCGAGATGGAGTTCATCGCGATCCGCGAGAACCAGCTGCGCGAGGAAACGCTCGCGAAGATGCCGGATGCACTGCGTCGTCAGCATCCGGGCCAGAGCTTCGGCGCCAGCATCCCGGCCACGATCACGCCGGAATTCGTGCGAAGCGAAGTCGCGCGCGGCCGCGCGATCATTCCCAGCAACATCAACCACCCGGAAAGCGAGCCGATGATCATCGGCCGCAACTTCCTCGTGAAGATCAACGCGAACATCGGCAATTCGGCCGTGTCGTCGTCGATCGGCGAGGAAGTGGAGAAGATGACGTGGGCGATCCGCTGGGGCGCCGACACGGTGATGGACCTGTCGACCGGGAAGAACATCCACGAGACGCGCGAGTGGATCATCCGCAACTCGCCAGTGCCGATCGGCACCGTTCCGATCTACCAGGCGCTCGAGAAGGTCGACGGCAAGGCCGAAGAGCTGACGTGGGAGATCTACCGCGACACGCTGGTCGAGCAGGCCGAGCAGGGGGTCGACTATTTCACGATCCACGCGGGCGTTTTGCTGCGCTACATCCCGCTGACCGCGAAACGGATGACGGGCATCGTCTCGCGCGGCGGGTCGATCATGGCCAAGTGGTGCCTCGCGCACCACCGCGAGAGCTTCCTCTATGCACACTTCGAGGAGATCTGCGAGATCATGAAGGCGTACGACGTCGCGTTCTCGCTCGGCGACGGGCTGCGCCCGGGGTCGATCCACGACGCGAACGACGATGCGCAGATGGGCGAGCTCGCAACGCTCGGCGAGCTCACGCAGATCGCGTGGAAGCACGAC
>JAICLP010000393.1 GCA_025925475.1 Burkholderiales bacterium
GCCTCGCGCGCGCTCGACGTCTACACGACGACGCCGACGCTGTTCCTGTCCAATGATCACACGGGCCACAGCGAGCTCTGCTCGCTGTTCCTCGACGAGCGTTACCGGATCGGCAAGAACGGCGCGCTGCTGTCGAAAAGCCGCCTGCTGTTCATTGCGGAGTACAGCCAGCTTTTCGCAGCGAAGATCTTCGCGGAACTGCGCGGGCGCGTCGAGGCCGATGGCTCGAGCCCGTTCTGGGAAGGCCTCGGCCGCCATTTCTTCGCGATGGAATATTCGCGCGCCGATTACCTGACGGGCACCGGACAGAAGTCGTTCATCGCCGAATTGATGCCGAAGCATCCCGTCTACGTGAACCTGCTGCCGCAGCCGGCGCGCGATGCGATCGGGGCGGTGCACGCGGATACGGCGCCGGCGCGCGCGATGCTCGAGCAGGAGGGTTTCCGCTACGAAGGCTATGTCGACATCTTCGATGCGGGCCCGACGTTCGAATGCACGCGCGACAATATCGACGCGGTGCGCCGCGCATCGGTGATGCCGTGCACGCTCGGCGAGGAGGATCCCGTGCCGGACAGCCTGACCGACGACATCCTGTGGCTCGTCTGCAATCGCAAGTTCGCCGGCTGGCGCGCGCTGGTGACCGCCGCGCCGCCGCGCGTCGATCGCTTTCCGCTGCTGCCGTACGCTGCGCAGGCGCTGGGCGTCGGCGAGGGCGACGGCGTGCGCGTGGTGCCGCTGGCGCCGGGAGATCGATGATGGCCGTGAGCGCCGAAGGGCCGCCCCGAGGCGCGAACTCCGCCCCCTCGGGGGGCAGCGAAGTGGCGAAGCCGCAAGCGTCGGGGCGCCACGTCCCCTTCGACGGCCTCCCCGGCCCCACGCACAACTATTCGGGCCTCGCGCACGGCAACCTCGCCGCCGAGCGCAATGCGCAGCAGGTCTCCAATCCGCGCGAAGCGGCGCTGCAGGGGCTCGCGAAGATGCGCGCGCTCGCCGCACGCGGCTATGCACAGGGCGTGCTGCCGCCGCAGGAGCGGCCCGACGTGCGTGCGCTGCGCCGGCTCGGCTTCGCAGGCAGCGACCACGACGTCGTCGTGCATGCCGGGCGCGATGCACCCGAGCTTCTCGCCGCGTGCTGCTCGGCAGCCGCGATGTGGGTCGCCAACGCCGCGACGGTGAGCGCATCGGCCGACTGCGCGGACGGCCGCGTCCACTTCACGCCGGCCAATCTCGCGACCTATTTCCATCGCGCGATCGAAACGCCGACGACGACCCGGGTGCTGCGTGCGATCTTCGCCGACGACGCGCATTTCGTCGTGCACGATCCATTGCCGGCCGCGCCGCAGCTTGCCGACGAGGGCGCGGCGAACCACACGCGCTTCGCAACGGCGGTCGATGTGCCGGGCGTCGAATGGTTCGTCTATGGCCGGCGCGCGTTCGGGCCCGGCGTCGCGCCGACGCGCTTTCCGGCACGCCAGACGCGCGAGGCCAGCGAGGCGATTGCGCGGCAGCATGGACTCGATGCGGCGCGCACGCTCTTCACGCAGCAGCGGCCGGACGCAATCGATGCCGGCGTCTTTCACAACGACGTGATCGCCGTCGGCGAAGGCACGTTCCTGTTCTGTCACGAGCGCGCGTTCGTCGATGAAACCGCGACGCTCGATGCGCTCGAAGCACTCGTCGGTCCTGCGTTCTCGGCGATCGTCGTGCGCGAAGACGAATTGCCGCTTGCCGATGCGGTCGCGACCTATCTGTTCAACAGTCAGTTGCTGCCGCGCGCCGACGGCCGCTTTTTGCTGGTTGCGCCCGCCGAATGCGCCGCGCACCCGGCCACTGCGCAACTGCTCGATCGTCTCGTCGCGAGCGGTTCGCCGATCGCCGAAGTGCTGACGTTCGACCTGCGCCAAAGCATGCGTAACGGCGGCGGCCCGGCGTGCCTGCGGCTGCGCGTGCCGCTGACCGTTCCAGAAGAGGCGGCGATCCGCGGCAACGTAGTCCTGGATGACGCGCTCGATGCGGCGCTCGACGACTGGATTCGCCGCCACTACCGCGACCGGCTCGCGCCCGCCGATTTGCGCGATCCCGCGCTGCTCGACGAAACGCGCCGCGCGCTCGACGAGCTCACGCAATTGTTGCGGCTGCCGTCGGTCTATCCGTTTCAGGCTGCGTGACGCCTGGCCGCGCGCGGGATTAAGCTTGCGCAACCCCCTGTTTGCAGGGGATCAACGGGAAGGAGCGAATCATGAACGTATCGATAATCGGCGTGGCCGGCCTGGCGGCGCTGCTGCTCGCGGGTTGCGAGACCGTCGGCGGTCCCCAGGCGTACGCGAACGCAGAGGCGCAGCGGGAAGGCTGCCCGTCGGGCGCGACGGTCGTGACGTCCACGCGCGAGCAGATGCGGTTGCAGCAGGACCCGAACGCGCAGACCGACTCGATGAAGCAGACCGAGGGCAGCCTTGCGCTCGCGGGCGTCAAGAAGAACGAGCCGCGCGAACTGCGCAACAATATCGCGCCCGAGGAAAGCCTCACCAGCAAGTCGATCCGCGGCTGCTGACGCACGCAACGTCGCA
>JAICLP010000230.1 GCA_025925475.1 Burkholderiales bacterium
CGCACCCGGACAGGAGACGATGGTGAATTACACGCATTACGACTATCTGGAGCTTGCGCCCGGCGCAAGCGCGCAACGGATCGAAGCGGCCTACTGCGCGTTGCTCGAACGCTTTCAGTACGGGCATACCGAGGCGGGACAGGATCTGTCCGGGCTCGTGCGCATGATTCACGCCGCGTACGCGGTGCTGTCCGATCCCGCGCAGCGGCGCGCGTACGACGAGCAGTTGACGCGCGAAGCCCAGGCGGCCGACGCCGAGTTGCAATCGCAACTCGACGCGGCCGCGCTCACCGGATTCACACGCGTGCAGCAGGTGCCGGAGACGCTGCTCGCGACGCTTCCCGAGCTCGCGGCATGATCGCGGCCTGACCGGTTTCGGCCGCCGGGAACATTTTCAATACTGCAAACAGCGATGCGGTCGGCGGCTCTTCTTCTATCAAGCGTGCGGTCGATTGCCAACCGTTCTGCGGGACGCACGACGAGGCTGCGTCGGCGGTGCGAAAGCGCCCGCCGTCCGCTTCGGGGCGCGCAGCGACGCTGCAACGCGACGAATGCGCGGCACGGTACGCACCGTCGCGCGGCGAGGCGCACGCGACCCGTCCTCGTGCAGGGGCCGCGGACAGGCTTCGCAGGTATGCCGCTGCACTGACGCGACCCACGTCGCTGATCACAACAACGCAAACGCCGGGAGACAGTCTTGGAGAAGTGTGTCGGGTGCCACTACTACGATCGCAACAACGCCAAGGTGGAAGACAAGGGCGTGCGCTGGGGTCAATGCCGGCGCAACGTGCCGGTCGTGCATCCCGTTGCGACGAAGGCGTACATGGTCGAGGGCATCTGGCCGCACGTACGCGACGACGACTGGTGCGGCGAGTGGATTGCAGTCAAGCGCAAGCCCGACATGGCACTGCCCGATGCTCGGAACCTCATGCTCCAGCCTTCCGCGCCCACGCCGATTCGCACCGCCGGTCTGCCTCCGGGCTCGTTGATGACGCCGGTTGCGCCGGCGACGGACACGACGCCGCCGGCGGTCAACAGCCGCTTCGGCTCCGACTAGAGCACATCCTTCATGCCCGCCCGCTGCGCCAACGCGCAGCGTCGCTCTTCACCGTTGGTCTAAAATAGTCGGTTTTCCGACAACGGGATACCGCAGCGGGCCGCGCTCGCGTCGCCGCCGCGGGCTTGCATTGCGTGTAAAGCGGGATCTTTCGAATGCGGCTGGCTGCCCTGTCGCGCTGACGATCGGCAACTTCGACGGCGTGCACCGCGGCCATCAGGCGATGCTTGCGCGCCTGATCGAAGCGGCGGAGGACCTGCGGCTGCCGCCTGCGGTGCTCACGTTCGATCCGCATCCGCGCGAGTTCTTCGCGAAGGCGAAGGCGCCGCCGCGCTTGTCGTCGCTGCGCTCGAAGCTCGCGCTCTTTTCGGCGTACGGCGTGGCGACGACGTTCGTCGCACGCTTCGATGCGGGTCTTGCGTCGCGCACCGCGGACGAATTCGTGCGCGACATCCTGGAGCGGCAGCTTGCGACGCGCTGGCTGCTCGTCGGCGACGATTTTCGCTTCGGCCGCGGCCGCGTCGGCGATCTCGCATTCCTGCGCACTGCGGCGCGCACGTTCAGCGTCGAGGCCATGCGTACCGTCGACGTCGATGGCCTTCGCGCCTCGAGCACCGCGGTGCGCGACGCGCTCGCTGCCGGCGATCTCGCTCTTGCATCGGCGCTACTCGGCCGCAACTACACGATCACCGGGCACGTCGCTCACGGTGACAAGCTCGGCCGCACGCTCGGCTTCCCGACGGCGAATCTGCCGCTGCGGCATCCGCCGGCGCTGACCGGGATTTTCGCCGTGCGCGTGCACGGACTCGACCGCGCACCGCGTAACGGCGTTGCGAGCGTTGGCGTCCGGCCGACGATCGCGAGCGGCGGCCGTCCGATTGCGGAGGTCTACCTCTTCGACTTCGACAACGCGATCTACGGCAGGCGGATCACGATCGAATTCGTGCGCAAGCTCCGCGACGAGGAGCACTTTCCCGATGTCGCCGCGCTTACACGGCAGATGCAACGCGATGCGGTCGAGGCGCGCGAATTCTTCGCGACGCACGGCTGACGCTCGAACACCGACCCCGAAATGCCCGACGACGCCCGCAACGACTACAAGCCGACGCTGAATCTCCCCGATACGCCGTTTCCGATGCGCGGCGATCTCGCACGCCGCGAGCCGGCATGGGTCGCCGGCTGGCGCAGCAACCGCGTGTACGAGGCGATTCGCGCGGCGTCGAGCGCCCGTCCGCGCTTCGTGCTGCACGACGGCCCGCCGTACGCGAACGGCGACATTCACATCGGGCACGCCGTCAACAAGATCCTGAAGGACGTGATCGTCAAGAGCCGCACGCTCGCCGGCTTCGATGCGCCGTACGTGCCCGGCTGGGACTGCCACGGAATGCCGATCGAGGTGCAGATCGAGCGCACGTACGGGAAGGAGCTGTCGACGGCGGAGACGCAGCGGCTGTGCCGCGCGTATGCCGCCGAGCAGATCGAGCGGCAGAAGAAGGATTTCGAGCGCCTCGGCGTCATCGCCGATTGGGATCACCCCTACACGACGATGGGCTTCGGCAACGAGGCCGATGAAATCCGCGCGCTCGGCAAGGTGCTCGACAAGGGCTATCTCTATCGCGGGCTGAAGCCCGTCAACTGGTGCTTCGACTGCCAGAGCGCGCTCGCCGAAGCGGAGGTCGAATACGAGGATCGCGTCGACCCCGCCATCGACGTCGGCTTTGCACTGGATGATTCGGCCGAGCGGGCGAAGCTTGCGCATGCGTTCGGCCTCACCACCGCACCCGAAGGTCCGATCTACGCGGTGATCTGGACGACGACGCCGTGGACGATTCCCGCGAACCAGGCGCTGAACGTCAATCCCGACGTCGAATATGCGCTCGTGCGCACGTCGCGGGGCCATCTGCTGCTGGCGAAGGAGCTCGTCACGTCATGCGTCGCACGCTTCGGCATCGACGGCGACGCAATCGCGACGACACGCGGCGCCGCGCTCGAGGGCATTGCATTCCGGCATCCGTTCTACGATCGTACGTCGCCGATGCATCTCGGCGATTTCGTGACGCTCGAGCAGGGCACGGGGATCGTCCACAGCTCGCCGGCGTACGGTGTCGACGACTTCCTGTCCGCGCGACGCTACGGGATGCAGGACGACGCGATCCTCAATCCGGTACAGGGCGACGGGCGCTATGCCGCGAGCCTGCCGTTCTTCGGGGGCCTGTCGATCTGGGACGCGAACGCGCAGATCATCGACAAGCTGCGCGACGTGCATGCGCTCTTCCACGCCGAAAAATTCCGGCACAGCTACATGCACTGCTGGCGCCACAAGACGCCGATCATCTATCGCGCGACGACGCAATGGTTCGCCGGCATGGACGAGGTGCCCGGCTTTCGCGGTCACCGGCCCTCCGAAACGCTGCGCACGACGGCGCTGCGCGGCATCGAGAACACGCAGTTCTTCCCGGCATGGGGCAAGGCGCGTCTCTACGGAATGATCGTGAATCGGCCCGACTGGACGTTGTCGCGACAGCGGCAGTGGGGCGTTCCGCTGCCGTTCTTCGTCGATCGCGAGACGGAGCAATTGCACCCTGACACGCTCGCGCTGCTCGAGCTCGCCGCAACGAAGGTCGAGGCGCATGGCATCGAGAGCTGGTTCGAGGCGACGAGCGAGGATTTCGGCGTCGACGAAAAGCGCTATCGCAAGCTCACCGATACGCTCGACGTCTGGTTCGATTCGGGCATGACGCATCAGACGGTGATGGGGGGCAAGGACGGCCGCAAGACCGGCGGCGGCTCGCATTCGGCAGAAACGCAGTTCCCCGCCGATCTGTATCTGGAAGGCTCGGATCAGCATCGCGGCTGGTTCCATTCGTCGCTTCTGACCTCGTGCATGCTGAACGGCGTGCCGCCGTACAAGGCGCTCCTGACGCACGGCTTCGTCGTCGACGGCGAGGGCCGCAAGATGTCGAAGTCGAAGGGCAACGTCGTCGCGCCGCAGAAGGTGTCCAACACGCTCGGTGCCGAGATCCTGCGGCTGTGGGTCGGCGCGACCGACTATTCGGGCGAGCTGTCGATCTCGGACGAGATCCTGAAGCGCGTCGTCGAAAGCTATCGGCGCATCCGCAACACGCTGCGCTTCCTGATGGCGAACACGTCCGACTTCAATGCGAAACGCGATGCGGTGGCGCACGAGGAACTGTTCGAGATCGATCGCTACGCGCTCGCCAATGTGCGCGCACTCGCCGATGCGGTCATCGCCGACTATGACCGCTACGAATTTCATCTGGTCGTGCAGCGATTGCAGACGTACTGCTCGGAAGACCTCGGCGGCTTCTACCTCGACGTCCTGAAGGACCGGCTTTACACGACGCGCGCCGACAGCCTGCCGCGCCGCTCGGCCCAAACCGCGCTCGCGCAGATCCGCGACCTGCTGCTCGCGCTGATGGCGCCGGTGCTGTCGTTCACCGCCGAAGAGGCGTGGCGGATCCTGCATCCGGACGATCCGACGATCTTCGTGCGCGAGTGGGCGCGGCTGCTCCCCAGCATCGATGACCCGGCGCTCGTCGCGAAGTGGACGCGCATACTCGCGGTGCGCGCGCAGGTGCAGAAGGAGCTCGAGGCGGTGCGGCAGAGCGGGGCGATCGGCTCGTCGCTGCAGGCCGATGTCGAGATCGCTGCGCCGGCCGACGATTACGACGTGCTCGCCTCGCTCGCCGACGACCTGCGCTTCGTGCTGATCACGTCGAAGGCGTCGGTGCGCCGGGGCGATACGTTGTCGGTCGCGGTCAGCCCAAGCCCCGATCGCAAATGCGAGCGCTGCTGGCATTGGCGCGCCGACGTCGGCAGCGACGCCGCGCATCCCGGGTTGTGCGGCCGGTGCGTGGCGAACCTGTTCGGTCCTGGTGAGCCGCGGCAGTACGCCTGAGGTGAACAGCGCGAGCACCGTGATCCAACGCGCGCCCTCGTCCGCAAACTGGCGCTGGCTCTGGCTGGCCGCGGCGGTGATCGTGCTCGATCAACTGTCGAAGCATTGGATCGTCGCGTCCTTCCGGCCAGGCGAGGAGCTGCCGCTCGCGCCGTTCGCAAGCCTCGTGCTCGCGTTCAACCGGGGCGCGGCGTTCAGCTTTCTCGCCGATGGAAGCGGCTGGCAGCGCTGGCTGTTTACGGTGATTGCCGTCGCCGCGTGCGTCGCGATGCTGTGGTTCCTGCGCCGCGGCGGACGTGCGCTTTTCTGTGCGGGACTTGCATTGATCATCGGCGGCGCCCTCGGAAATCTTTGCGATCGGATCACGCTCGGCCACGTCGTGGATTTCGTGCTGCTTCACTACCGCGGCTGGTACTACCCGGCATTCAACGTCGCCGACACGGCGATCACG